>CAMWHW010000043.1 GCA_947174175.1 uncultured Clostridia bacterium
CCGTAAGTCTTACTGCAAGGCGTGCGTTCTGACCGTCTCTGCCGATTGCGAGCGCAAGCTTATCGTCGGGCACCACCGCCCTAGCCGTATTTTCGCCTGCAAGCTGAGTTACGGAAATGACCTTTGCGGGCGAAAGCGCCTTTGCGATAAATTCAAGGGGATTTTCACTCCAAGGAATTATGTCGATCTTTTCGCCGTGCAGTTCTTCGACGATAGCGTTTACGCGCGCGCCCTTGTTGCCTACGCACGCACCGATTGCGTCTACTCTCTGGTCCTCGGAGTAGATAGCAATTTTGGTTCTTGCACCGGCTTCGCGGCTTACTTCCTTGATTATTACGGTACCCTGCTTGATTTCGGGCACTTCCTCTTCGAAAAGCTTTCTGACCAGGCCCGCGGACGAACGACTGACGAGCACCTGCGCACCCTTAAAGCCGCTCTTTACGCGCTTAACGAATACTTTGATTTTATCATTAACGTTGTAGGTTTCGCCGGGCACCTGGTCGGAAGGCAACATAAGTCCTTCAACCTGTCCCTTACCAAGCTCTACGTAGACATTCTTTAAGTCGATTTTTCTGATTTTGCCGACGACGAGCTCGCCTTCCTTGTCGGAGAACTCGTTCATTGCGGCGTCGCGCTCGGTCTCGTGGAGTTTCTGCAAAATGACCTGCTTTGCCGTCTGCGCCGCAATACGCGAAAAATCTTTCGGCGTGAATTTTTCGGTCACTCTGTCGCCGACCTTATAGCTCTTTTTTATAGCGCGCGCTTCTTCAAGCGATATTTCCGTATCCTTGTCTACGACTTCTTCCACGACGGTCTTAGCCGTGTAGAATTCAATCGTACCTTTCTCGGGAACGAGCTTTAATTCAACGTCGCCTACCGCGCCTGCACTCTGTTTTTTGCAAGCGGAAACGAGCGCGTTGCGAAGCGCTTCAATGAACACTTCCTGGGGTATGCCCTTTTCCTTTTCCAAATCTGCAAGCGCAGCAAAAAAATCCTTGTTAACCATTTTGATTTCTCCTAAATTTATCTGTAAGCGTTTTTAAGCGCAATTTTTTATTCGAATTTTATAGCTTTGTTTATCTTTGCAATTTTGTTGCGGGGAATTTTCAACTTTTCCTTGCCGACAGTTACCGTAACGGTGTTTTCGTCAAACTCATCCAAAAAGCCCTGCAAAAACTTTTTGCCCTTTAACGGCGCGTAAAGTTTAAGCTCCACTTCCTTGCCGAGGTTTCTTTCGAAATCTCTGTCCGTCTTGAAAGGTCTGTCAAGACCGGGGCTGGAAACGTTTAACGTATACGGCTGCCCGTAACTGGGGTCCAGCTCGTCAATGGGGTCGAAGATGGCGTTGTGGAATTTTTCGCAGGTGTCAAGGTCCACTCCCGCCTCGGTTTCGATATAGACTGTAAGCGCACCCGACTTTTCGCTGCACTCCACTTCGACTATCTCTATATCCATACCGCTTGCGATATTTTCAAGCATTTTGGTTATTTCTTCGACAGGTTTGAATTTCATGTTTCCCTACATATAAAGTATTGAGTGCCTTTCGTCAAGGCACTCAATCTTAAAGCATAAGTATTAAGCTTGCCTCTATTATAACACCCGCGTTTTGATTTGGCAAGTTTTAACAAGGGGTTGGTAAAGATTTTTTTATTTTAATCAACTCTATGAATATTTTTGCCGTAACCAACGCGTCGTCGGACGCCCTGTGATGGTTGAAAGTAATTCCGAAGTGATCGGCAACCGTATTGAGCTTATAATTGGAAAGGCGCAGCAAGCCCTGCGCGAGCGGAATCGTATCGAAAAGCTTGCGTTCGGGAACGTAGCCGCACTGCGAACAATAGTAGTCGATAAATTTATAATCGAAGTTTGCCGCGTTATGTCCAACCAGATAGCAGCCGTCTATAAACTTGAAAAAGTCCGGCATTACCTTTTCGAACGTGGGCGCGCCGTCCACCGTCTTCTGGTCTATTCCCGTCAGGTTTATAATCTCCGCGGAAAGCTTTCTCTGCGGATTGACGAACGTGGTGAAACTTTCCTTAATTTCACCGTCGATTACTTTATAGGCGCCGATTTCGATAATTCTGTCCATAACGCCGCCGGCAGGCGAACTGTTAAGACCGGTGGTTTCCAGATCGAACACGACGAAAGTATTGTTTTTAAGGCAGTCGGGCAACTTCGTATCGACGAAAAGATTGCTCTGCGTGTAGTCCATAAATTGTTCGGGAAATACAGTTTCGTAGTACTTAGGCACGGGTTTGGACGCGCGCTTTTCGGGCACGAAACCGCTGGGAATACTTCCGTAGTCGATATAGTTCGCCGTCGTTCTTACCTCACCGTTGTAAAACTCGGTTTTACAAGTGAGCACTATATTATCGCCCACTTTCAACTGTTTTATCTTATCAAGACTCTTCTGACGCGCAAAATATCCCACGCGGGTAGAAGCCGTGGTATCGTTGACGGTGAAGTAGTACATCAGTTTCTCTTTGCCGGACGAACTCGTTATGGGCTTCTCGCGTATATAGGTTATCGTCCCGCAGATGACGACGCTTTCGCTGACAAAATTCAAGTCGGCAATATAGACTGCCGTCTTAGGGGTTGCGGTGCCTTCCAGCAATGCAAAATCGGCAATTTCGAAGGTGCGTGGTGCAATCTCGTACTGAATATTTTCGTGCTTTTCCTCAATAACGACGTCGTCGAGCTTACCCGCCGCAGTAACGCACTTGCCGCTGAAATTACCGCAAAAGCACTTTTTCAACGCCGAGCAAATAGTTTCGGCAACGTCCGCGGTATACGACGAAGCGTGAATTACCGCTACGGTAAAATAAAAGCCGTCGTCCGTCTTTTCCACCTTAACGTCGTCAGCCGTAACGAAAGCCGCCAGCTGACGGTTGGTTTCGCCTATGACGGTGAGAATTTTTCTTGCCACCATTTCGCAGTCGGGCGTAAGCTTTGAAACGTGCAGCTCACACGAAAAAAGCTCGGGCACGAAAGCGCGGACAATTTTCTTCGCCGCTGCCTCGTCATCCCTTGAATAAGTCTTATCAGTAATAAGACTGACGTCGACAAGGTTTTTAGCTTTTTCGAGAGTGACGGAAGAAATTATTGCCGTATCGAACGATGAAATTTTTCGTATCTCTTCCAAAAATTTTTCAGTCATTTATGATTTTATCCAACTCCGAAAAAAACTCACTCTCCGCATTCTCCGCAGGAACGCGCTTAAAAATATCGCCGTTTTTGAATATTACGCAGTATTCGGCGGAACCAGCAATGCCCAAATCGCAGTCCTTCGCTTCGCCCGGTCCGTTTACTACGCAGCCCATAACCGCAACCCTTAAAGGCTTTTTTACCGTTTCAACCCTTTCGTTGACCTTGCCCGCAAGGGAAATGACGTCCCATTGACATCTGCCGCAGGTCGGGCAGGAAATGACGTCCACGAAATTATTATCAAGCCCTACCGCTCTTAACAGTCTGCACGCCGCGATAACTTCGCGGACGGGGTCGCCCGTAATAGAAACGCGCAGGGTATCGCCTATTCCGTTCAGCAGAAGTGCGCCCAAAGCCGCACTCGACTTGACTACCGCCATCTGCTCCGTCCCCGCTTCGGTTACACCTATATGCAGAGGATACCCGCACCTTTCAGACAGCAGACTATAAGCCTTGTACGTCAGCTCCGCACTGGAAGCCTTGACCGATATTACGATATCGTCAACGCCGCGCTTTTCCAGAACGTTCACGTTATAGAGCGCGCTTTCTACTAGCGCCTGCGCACTTCTCCCGTATTTAGCTAAATACTGCTTTTCTATACTGCCCGTATTTGCGCCTACGCGCACCACGGTCTTATGTGCCTTTATGCAATCGGCAACAATATTTATTTCTCTGTCGCCGCCTATGTTACCAGGATTTATGCGCACCTTGTCGCAACCGCTTTCAATTGCCGCAACGGCAAGTTTATGGGAGAAATGTATATCCGCCACAAGCGGCAGGGAACACTTATTTTTAAGCGCCTTTATCGCTGCGGCGTCGTCCTCGTCCAGTACCGACACGCGTGCAATATCGCACCCCGCGTCGGCAAGAGCTTTTATCTGCGCGACAGTTGCGTCCACGTCCGAAGTTTTGGTCGTACACATAGACTGAATTTTGACGCTTTCGCCGCCGCCGATTTTTACTCCGCCGATATCGACGAGTCTCGTAATCTTTCTTTCCATACCAAAATTTAAGGCAGTTTTCACTGCCTTTTAATACTTTTATTTTCTGTTTGCCATCATCTTTTGAAGTTCTGCCATAAAGCTGTCGATATCCGTGAACGAGCGGTAGACGCTTGCATAGCGCACGTAAGCGACTTCGTCAACGTTTTTAAGTCCGTCCATAACCATCTCGCCGATTTGCTTGGAGGAGATTTCCTGCTCCATCGAGTTGTAGACGCACTTCGTGATTTCAGCAACCAGCTCGTCGATTTTCTCCATGGAAACGGGCCGCTTTTCGCAGGACTTGATAATTCCGCTTTTGATTTTCTGCGGGTCGTAAGACTGCCTGGTGCCGTCGGACTTTACGACGAGTATCGGGGTGTCTTCAATCGTTTCGTAAGTGGTGAAACGCTTGCCGCACTGCACGCACTCTCTTCTGCGCCTTATCGTTCTGCCCTCGTCCGCGGAACGGCTGTCGATAACTTTGCTGTCTTCGCAACCGCAAAACATACACTTCATATTGTGACCTCTGCCTTAGTTTTTTTGATTATAACACAAAATATTGTGTTTGTAAAGTGAAATAATAACAAATTAGCGGGCTTGACCGTTTTAAGTTCAAGCCCGCTTTCATAATTATTTGAAATACTTTACGCCGCTTTCGAAAATCTTCATATCGAAATTGCCTTCGTAGTTTTTGTAAAGGTCTTTACCTACGCGCTCGCTGTGTCCCATCTTGCCGAACACTCTGCCGTCGGGTGATGTAATACCCTCGATAGCCCACGTACTGCCGTTGGGGTTATAGGGGCTGACCATCGTAGGTTTGCCGTTTAAGTCGACGTACTGGGTTGCAATCTGACCGCCTTCCAGCATCCTTTGAAGCTCTTCCTGAGGCGCGACCACCTTACCCTCTCCGTGGGAGACGGGAACCGAATAAACGTCGCCGACGCTGCAACCCGAAAGCCAGGGGCTGAGATTGCTTGCTACGCGGATATTTACCATAGTGGAAACGTGGCGTGAAATGTTGTTATAGGTAAGCGTGGGTGACGACGCCGTAAGAGGGCTGACCTTGCCGTAAGGCACCAAGCCCAGTTTAATAAGCGCCTGGAAGCCGTTGCATATACCCAGAGCAAGTCCGTCACGGTTGTTCAAAAGCTCCATTATTCTTTCGGCAATAGCGGGGTTTTTAAACGTTGTTGCAATAAATTTACCAGAACCGTCGGGTTCGTCGCCGCCGGAGAAACCGCCGGGGAATGCAATTATGTTGGCTCCGTCTATCGCTTTTATAATCGCCTGAACGCTCTCCTCTATGTCCGCGGCGGAACGGTTTTTGATTACCAAAATTTCGGGATCCGCACCCGCAAGTTTAAACGCGCGCGCCGTGTCGAGTTCGCAGTTTGTACCGGGGAACGCGGGAATAAATACGCGCGGCTTTGCCGTTTTGGTTGCGATATTTGAGTACTTAGTACCTTCCGAGTAATCGCAATCGGGCACTTCGCCCTCCGCCTTTGCCGTCACGGGGAACACGGTTGAAAGCTTGCCCGCATAGTAGCCGGAAGCGTCCCTTACGGTTATGCTTTCCGAACCGTAAGTGAAAGCGTCGTGCGACGACGTGCCGACGAGCACGCGCACGATATCGTTGCCGAGTTTGGTTATATCCTTTGCCGACACGATAATATCGCCGTAGTGTTCGGCAAACAGATAACTTGCGTCGCCCGTAAAGTCAAATCCCAGACCGTTGCCGAGACAGCTCTTTATTACCGCCGATACCGCACCGCCCTTTTCAACCACGGTTGCAAAGTCGATATTGCCGTTATCGATATTCAGTTTGATAACGAAATACAGCTTCTTTAAGTATTCGAAGTCGGGAATAGCGCAGCCGTCCTTTCTCATGGGAAGAAGATACAGCTTGCGCCCCTCTTCACTTACCACGTTATTTATAAGCTTGGAAGCCTTTGCAGGAGCAAGCGCAAACGAAATGAGCGTGGGCGGAACGTCGATATCTTCGAAAGTACCACTCATGGAATCTTTGCCGCCGATTGCGCCTAACCCGAGATTGAGCTGGGTATACAGAGCGCCGAGAAGTGCCGAAAGAGGCACGCCCCAACGTTTGGGGTCGTTTCTCAGACGCATAAAGAATTCCTGCAACGACAGGCGGATATCTCTGTAATCAGCACCCGCGGCAACTACTTTTGCAACCGAAGTAACGATTGCGTAAATCGCACCCGTGAACGGAGACGACGAGGACAGTTCGGGATTGTATCCGTATGCCGAAACCGTGCAGTCGTCCGTTTCGCCGCCCGTCAGCTTTGCCGCCATGGCAATTACGGGCGTCAGCTGGTATTTGCCGCCGAAAGGCATATAAACAGATTTAGCGCCTATTGTCGAATCGAACATTTCCGCAAGTCCCTTTTTGGAACAAACGTTGAGCTGCGAAAGCGTCTTGGCAACCGCGTCTTTAAAGTCGCCGATTACCGGCTTATCGAAAAATTTAGTGGCGTTATCGTTAATTTCCGCAGAAGTAATCTGCTTAACGCCGTTGGTATCCAGGAAATCACGCGAAATATCAACGATAGCCTTTCCGCGGTGATACATCTTCATTCTTCTGTCGTCGGTTACGGTTGCCACGGGCGTTGCGGAAAGATTTTCTTCCGCCGCAAGCGCAATAAAGCTTTCAACGTCGTCTGCCGCAACAACCACCGCCATTCTTTCCTGCGATTCGGAAATAGCAAGCTCCGTACCCGAAAGTCCTTCGTACTTCTTGGGAACTTTGTCAAGCTCGATTATAAGTCCGTCGGCAAGTTCGCCGATAGCTACCGAAACGCCGCCCGCGCCGAAGTCGTTACACTTTTTAATCATGCGCGTAGCTTTTTCGTTGAGGAAAAGTCTCTGCAATTTTCTTTCGGTAAGCGCGTTGCCCTTCTGCACTTCCGCACCGCAGGTCTGCACCGATTTTTTATCGTGAGCCTTGGAAGAGCCCGTTGCGCCGCCGCAGCCGTCGCGCCCCGTCTCGCCGCCCAAAAGGATAATCTTGTCGCCCGCCGTAGGCTTTGCGCGGTAAATCATATCCGACTTCGCACCGCCGACCACGAAACCCGTTTCCAGCCTCTTTGCTTTAAAGCCGGGGTGGTAAACTTCCTCTACCTGACCAGTAGCAAGACCTATCTGGTTGCCGTAGGACGAGAAGCCAGCCGCCGCAGTCTTGGTTATTACGCGCTGGGGTAATTTGCCCGCAAGCGTCTTTTCAATGGGCTCGGTAGGGTCCGCGCAACCGGTAACGCGCATGGACTGCAAAACGTAAGTTCTGCCCGAAAGAGGGTCGCGGATAGCACCGCCTAAGCAGGTTGCCGCACCGCCGAACGGTTCTATTTCCGTAGGGTGGTTGTGCGTTTCGTTCTTGAACATTACGGTGTACTTT
>CAMWHW010000044.1 GCA_947174175.1 uncultured Clostridia bacterium
AATTTTTTAAAATAGTGCTAAAAAATACACCAACCACTATATGTTGTGGTTGGTGTATTGATTTTAATTTATTTTACTCGCCCTTGAAAGGAAGGAGCGCCGCAACTCTTGCACGTTTGATAGCCTTGGAAAGCTCTCTCTGGTGCTTTGCGCAGTTACCGCTCATTCTTCTGGGAAGCATTTTGCCCGATTCGGTTACGAACTTCTTTAAACGGTTTACGTCCTTAAAGTCGATAAGTTCAACCTTTTCCTGGCAGAAAACGCAGACTTTTCTGCGGGGAGCCTTTTTATAGCTCTTTTTAACAGTTGTCTTTTCTTCCATTTTTATTCTCCTATTAATGTGTCCCGATTAGAAGGGAATGTCGCTGTCGTCGTCAAACGACTGCAAGGTGGGCTTTTTCGAATTTCTGTTGCCGCCTGCGGGTGCCGCGGGCATGTCCGCTTCGTAACCGCTGCCTTCGCTGCCGCCGCGGGGAGTCAAAAACTCCACGTCCTGCGCAATGATATCGACTGCGGTGCGCTTAGCGCCCGTGCTGTCCTCGAAATTTCTCAGTTCGATAGTGCCGGACACGGCAACCTTGTTGCCCTTTTTGGCGTAGCGGGAAACCGTTTCGCCAAGTCCGCGCCATGCGGTAACGTTGAAAAAGTCTGTCTTTCTCTCGCCGTCGGCGCCCGAATAGCTTCTGTTTACGGCAATTGCAAAGCGGCATATCGAAACGCCGCCGCTCGTTTCCGTAAGCTCGGGGTCGCGCGTGAGATTACCTATTAAAAAAACCTTGTTCATTTGTTGTACCTTACTTCTTAGTAATCATTCTTCTTAAAACTTCCGTGGTAAGGCCCGCAACTCTGTCAAGCTCCTTAACCACTGCGCTTTCGGCTTCGAAGGTCATTAAAACGTAATAACCGTCGGACTTATAGTTGATGGGATAAGCCAACTTCTTTACGCCCCACTTGTCGGTGGAGACCACTTTACCGCCGTTACCGGACACGATTCCTTCGAACTTAGCGACCAAAGATTCTTTCGCCTCGTCGGAAATTGCCGCGTCCAAAACGTAAAGCATTTCGTAAGTTTTCATAAAATTTCACCTCCCGGACTTAATCGGCGTATCAACTACGATACGCAAGGTAGTTTATATCATACAATATTAAATTTTCTTTGTCAAACGATTTTCGGCGTTTAAGAAGCCAATGAAATTACGGCGTTTATCAGCTCGGAAAGCTTCATATCGCCCAGCGTTACGCCCTGGAACGTCTTATTCAGGTTTGCGTCGGTCGCGTTTATAACGCCCGCTTCTTTAAGCTCCCTCAGCGTTGCGTCGTTTACGTTGTTCGCACAGATGTTTACCATGTTGTCGAAGTTGTTTATGGTGTAGCCCTTTTCGGTCTTAGCCTTGTAAAGCACCAGCTTCCACATTCCCTGGGGCACGCCGTAGGAATAGTATACCTTGTCGCCTCTGCCCGCAAATTCAGCCGCGTTCAGCTTGCCCATTGCGTCGTCTTTATTCGTGCCGGTCTCTCCCGCCGCTTCGACTTCCGTTAAAACGTACTTCTGTTCCTCCTCGTCGTATTCGAAGAAGAGGAAGCTTTCGTTAAAGACGATTTTCATTTTCGCGTCTTCATTGCCCGCGTCCGCGCCGTAGGTGTAATAAACCTTTTTGCCCTGCGGGTCGTAGTCCGCCGCCGTAAGCGCGCCTTCGTTTGCAGCGCCCTCGTTTACGGGCACGAATTTAAATTTGTCCTTGCCCGCGTCGTTATACTTTTCAAGTTCGTAATAGTAATAGGCGGGGTCGAAGTCCACCACTTCCATTATCGCGTCGCCGTCGGGAAGGCAATACACCTCCTCGGCGTAGACCATCTGTATAAGCAGTTCGTCCATTGCCGTTGCAAGCTCGGTAATCTTGGTGTGGCGCAGCTGGCGGAGCATCGAGTTGTCCTCTATCTCCTTATCATCGAAAAGCTCCTCGACGGTGAGCGTCTTTACCTTTTTGTTCAGCTTGCTTATGGGCGTATCCTTCAACGATTTCAACAGCTTGTTGTCGGTGGTCTTGACGTCCAATACTTCGCCGAACGTAAGATTCTGCGCGTAGTCTTCGTCAACGATATCGCTGAGCGTGAGCGCGTCAATCTGCACCATTTCGTCCGCGTTGTTGCGGAAGTAGTTCTTGCCGCAGTATGCGTAAATTTCCTGCTTTTCGGTAACCGAGCTGGTTTTGATTCCGTAATACTGGCGCGCGTACGGCTGATAGTAGGAATAGCCCGTAAAGCGCTCGGAATAGTCGGTTGAACTTGCGTTGAGCGCGGCGTATACCGCGTCGTAGTCTATCGAGAAATCTCCGTCGGCGTCGCGCTTGATAACTATAAAGTCGGTGTCGTTGCCGTATTCCAGAATTTGCAGTCTGTACGTCTTTGCGCTTTCGCCGCTGCCGTCGGTAACTTCGATTTCGCCCTTGATATATTCCGCTTCCTCTATTCCGTTTTCGGTAACGCGGCAGGGAACGTAGTACAGCTTGTATTGCTTGTTGACGAATTCGCCGTCTTCAAGGTCCTCGGATATGAGGTCGAGCCACTCGTAGTCGTTATTGAGATTGGAGGGATACGACGATATTATGCCGTCAATGGGGTCGCCGTTACGCGTGTATCCTATTTCCTCGTCGTAGGTGTAAATATCGTACATGACGGGAAGCTTGAAGGTCCTGGGTTCTTCGGAAGGCTCTCCCTCTTCACCGCCCTCTGCTTCGTCAGCCAGCGCCTCAACGCCGCCGTAGGTGACGGTTGCGTATTCGGTCTCAGCACCCATCAAAAGCGTTTTGACCAGCGCGCTTGCGTTCTCGCCCGTAACCGATTCGATACCCAGCTTTTCCATAAGCCCAGCGGTGCGTATGCCCATTATACTGCTGGAAAGCACCTGAGCAAGTCCGCTCAAAGGCGTGCTTTCAAACTCCTCTTTATCAATCTCGATAAACTGGTCCACCGTGCCGTACACCAGACTTAAAAGCATATCGGTTGCGGGAATGAGCTGTGAAAAGTCGTCGAAGCTCTTGCCGAGCGCGACCATCTCGCCGTTTTCGTACACCAGTCCCTGCAAGCCCGAAACCAGCTCTTTCAGATTTCTGACGCCGCCGTTGTCGGGGTCGGTGTTGATATACTTCTTATTTCCGTTTTCGTCCGTGTTGTGAATACCCACCGCGCTTAAAACGGTATCCAGGTCCTTGTTCATTACGAACCAGCCCACACCGAAAATCGCGCCCACCTCAACGAGGATGGCGAAAAGAAATCCGAGCAGGAAAGCTATTATAGCAGTTAAAAGTTTTGAACCGCCTTTCGACATAATTTACCTCCGCGGCAGCCGTGCCGCCCGAAGCGCTTATATGCGCCCGATACAATTATACAAAATCTATATAAAAAATGCAACTTAATTAAAGCACCCGCAAAATCAGCCGTCAATACGGCGCGCAAGGGCGAACCGAACGAGCGCGTCCTTTTGGTTGCGGACGTTGCCTATCGCGCACTCGCCCAACAGAAAATCCAGCGTTTTTGCCGTTTGAACGGGGGATATTCCCGCGGCAATCAGATCGTCGCCGCGCACGGCAAGCTGTTTTTTGGTGAGAGGCACGCCCTCTTCAAGCATTTTTGCGTATATTCTTTTCCACTTGATTACGCACGGCGCTTCGGACAAATCGTCCTTGCAAGCCGAAAAGTCCGCCTGCTTTAATAGAAGAAGTTTATCCAGTACGCCCAGATGCGCGACAATGAATTTGCGCACTTTGTTTTCGGAAGCCTCTCCCGAAAGGTCGTACATATGCAGCTTGACCAGCGTGCAGGTCAAAGCCGTCTGCCGCGCCGAAACGCGCAGCCGTTTGCATATGCCCTCCGCAATTCTCGCGCCCTCGTCCTCGTGACGGGCAAATTTGCCGAAGGTAAGTTTGCAGTAGGGCTTGCCCGCGTCGTGTAAAAGCGCGGCAAGGCGTATTTCGGGCGGAGCGTACTTGACGCAGCGCAGGCTGTGTTCCAACACGTCGTGCGCGTGAAAATCTTTGCGTTGCTCCATTCCGTCGCCCAGAGCGAGCTCGGGCAGCACGCGCGCAAGCACGCCGGTTTTTTTAAGAAGTTGCAACCCCTCGTATTGAGCTTGCGCAACCCCGTATTTTATATCCGCGTGAAGAATTGCGTTCAGCTCCTCCCACACCCTTTCGGCGGCGATATCTTCTATGAGAGCGCAGTTTGCCCGCGCACCGTTTAAACATTCTTCCGTAGGCGTAAAGCCCGTCTGCGCGGCAATGCGGCAAAGGCGCATCAGCCTCAGCCCGTCCTCGCCGAAAACCTTGTTCGCGTCGGCTACCGTCGATACGGTTTTGCTTTCTATCTCCGCGATACCGCCCAGCGGATCGACGAATTTGCGGGCGCGTATATCGTAGTAAACGGCGTTGCACTTAAAGTCGCGGCGGCGCGCGTCAAGCTCCATATCTTCGGTGAAAAACACCTCCGCGGGAGAATGAACGCCGCGCACGTATTTGTCCGTGCGGAAGGTCGTAAACTCGTAACTTTCCCCCTCGCAGACCAGCCGCACCGTGCCCGTATTCTTGTAGACGGCGGTCACGGCAAAGCCCAGTTTTTCCGCGGCGGCGGCAACCTCTCCCGCGCTTTCGGGCGAACATATATCCCAGTCGCGCTTGCCCGCGGGCGTTAAACCAGCCAGAAAATCGCGGCATGCTCCGCCCACCGCGTAGAGCGGTTTTTCAAGCGCGGAAGCAAGCTCAATTAACTTTTGGGGGAGTAGATTTATCATAAAATGCCGCAAAACCTGTAAATTGGTAAAAATATTTTAGCTTAAACATTATAGCAAATTTGCAAAACTATTGCAATCTCTGATTGAATAATGTATAATATTTTGAGAATTATATACTTTATGCCCGCGCAACGCCCGCCGCGGGTGCGAAAAAAACTACGGAGATAAGCATGTATCACCTCATCGTTAACGGTTGTAATATCAACGATAAAACTGAACATTACTTAGAAACCGTTAAAATGGTGTTCGGCGTCGCGGGCAAGCAGCTTGCCGTACACGTGACCGAACACGCGGGACACGCAAGAGAGATTGCGGGCGAGGTGACCAGGAACGGCGCGTTTGCGCACATTATCGCAATGGGCGGCGACGGAACTCTGCACGAAATTTTAAACGGCATAGAGGACACCGAAAACTGCACCCTCGGGCTTATCCCCCTCGGGTCGGGCAACGACTTTGCGGAGTCCGCGGGAATACCCCTGGACGTAAAGACGGCGGCGGAAAACATAGCCTTCCGCGCGCCCAACTACATTGACTACATAGAGACCGAGGGGGGCCTCCGCAGCATCAACGCGATTGGCACGGGTATTGACGTGGACGTTTTGAAGCGCGCGTATTCGGGCAAAAAGACGGGAAAGAAAAAATATTTTTCGGCGTTCTTGAAGAGCCTGAGACACTATAAAGCCTCCTCGTATAAAGTCAGCTGGGACGGCGGCGAGGAGCGCACCTATACCGGGCTTATCGCATGCCTGGGCAACGGCAGACAGCTTGGCGGCGGCATAAAGCTTTTCCCCGACGCCGCAATCGACGACGGCTATATGGACCTGCTGGTCGTGGACTACCTCTCCCGTTTCAGAACGCTTATCGCGTTTATCAAACTGACTACGGGCAAGGTCAACAAGGTTAAGGAAGTTACGCACGTCAAGTGCAAAACGGCGCGAATAATACCCGTCGAGGGCGAGGTGCCCGTTCAGGCGGAGGGCGAAATTTACGAAGGCGTAAAGCTGAACGCGCGCGTGATATCGGGCAAACTCAAATTCTATCTTCCCAGACATGATTGAAAAATACTACCGGCGGATAATAGACGGAGTTCCCTCCGCGGTATTCGTCGCCGACCAAAATTTAAAAGCAGTATTCTGCAACTCCAAATTTGCCGCGCTGTTCGGGCGCGGCTTTAAGCGCGCCTCTTTGGGCTCCGCCGTGGGTTGTGCGGGCGACTGCAAGCACTGCGGCAGAAGCGAGTGCGCAAAGGGCTGTACTCTGGTTTCGGCTTTCGAGGACAGCTTTTATTCCTCCACCGAGGTTTCGCGCCGCGTATATATAAAGCTGGGCGGCGATGAAAAGCGCGAGGTTTCGTTCTCGCTTACCGTCAAGCCTTTGGGCGGCGGACTGTGCATGGGCGTTATAGACGACGCGCTGGAACTGGAAATCGCGCGGGAGCTTGTCGCCGCAAAGTCCATACAGCAGCGGCTGCTGCCCGCGGGCAAATGGGCGGGAAGCAAACGCTATTCGTATCTGTATATCCCCTGCCGAGAAATCGGCGGCGACCTGCCCGAGGTGTTCACCGTAGGCTCGTCGGCGTGCGGCGTAATTGCCGACGTTTCGGGCAAGGGCATTTCCGCGGGTATGCTTACGGCTTTCGTAAAGGCAGCCTACGACAAGCAGGCGTATTCCCCCGCCGAGGCGATATCTACGCTTGCAAACAAATTTTCCGAACTCAATCTGGACGAACGAAATTACATAACCGTTGCCGCCGTGAGGATAGACAAGGAGAGCATAACCTATTCCATGGCGGGGCATAACGTGCCCATACTTTTAAAGTCGGGCGGCGGCATTACGCGCATAGTGCTGAACTCCCCTCCCGTTTCCAACTGGTTCGACAATGCGGCGTATTTCGAGGACAGTATACCCTATAAGAGCGGTGATATACTCGTTCTTCTTACCGACGGCGTGACCGAAAGCAAGAACAAATTCGGCGAGATGTTCGGCGTGGACGGCGCTATGAAAACGCTTTCCGTTTCGCGCACGGGCGAGGAATTTATCAAAAATCTGGAAAGCAATTTAAAGAGCTTCTGCGGCGAACTTCACGACGACGTGACCGCGATAGCGTTTGACTTATAAACAAAAAAGCGCCCCGAAGAGGGGCGCTTTTATTTTACTTTCTATTATACTATTTCCTTGATTTTGGCGATAGCCGCTGTGCGGTTTTCCACGCCCAGCTTTAAATATATGGTGCTTATATAGTTGCGCGAGGTGCCGTCCGAAAGTTTTAAAGCGGAGGCAATCTGTCTGTTTGTAAAGCCTTCCAAAATCATCATAGCAATGCCCGCCTCTCTGTCCGAAAGACCGTAGGCACGCTTCAATTTAATTTCTCTGTCGCTGGACACCATAAGCGCCGCGTCCGTAATCTTTTTTGCTATCTTGGAGGGCAGTATGGTGTCGCCCGCGTACGCGTTGCGGATGGCGTCGATAAGCGCCGTCGAGCCTATGTCCTTTAACAGATATCCGCTTGCGCCGTTGTTGATTGCCGACAGAATATAGTCGCTGTCGTCGAAGGTCGTCAGGATTATAATCTTGCAGTCGGGCAGCACTTCCTTTATCTTTTTGGTTGCCGCAACGCCGTTCATATTGGGCATGCGGATATCCATAAGCACGACGTCGGGTTTCAGACT
>CAMWHW010000045.1 GCA_947174175.1 uncultured Clostridia bacterium
CCAATTGTAAGTTTTACTTGACGCATTAAGGGATACGCTCATCGTATTCACTTGTATCTTAATAATATATATGCTCATCGAGCTTTTGGAAAAAGGTACGACCGCCGCCAAGAGCCGCCGTGCGCTTCAAGGTCCGCTTGCGCCCTTAGTGGGCAGTGCTACGGGCCTCGTTCCGCAATGCGGTTTTTCGGTTATGGCGGCAAGACTGTACGATTCGGGGCTTATCCGTACGGGCACGATAATGGCGGTATTCCTTGCAACCAGCGACGAAGCGCTCATTATTCTGCTGGTCAACAGTCCGCTCAGCGCACAGGCGGCGCAGTCCATTCTTCCGCTCATTTTAATCAAACTGCTCGTCGCGGTATCGGCAGGCTATCTTATCAACCTGATTATACCCGACAGGCACGCGGACGTTCAGCCGCTTTACGGCAAGGCTGGCGAAATAACTTCCTACTCGTGCGGACACGACCACGCAAACAAGTCCTCCGTAAGGCTGTATATCGTCGAGCCGCTTCTGCACGCGTTAAAGGTCACGGCGTTTATACTGATTGTCAACCTCGTACTCGGCTTCATTATTGCGGAGGTGGGCGAGGAAACCATTGCCAAGGGGCTGATAGGCGGCGCGTATATACAGCCGTTTATCACCGCGGCGGTGGGGCTTATTCCCAACTGCGCGTCGTCCACTGTCATAACCGAAACCTTCGTTAAAGGGGGCATAACCTTCGGAAGCTGCATTGCGGGCTTGTGCACCAACGCGGGGCTGGGACTGGTCGTCCTTTTAAAGAACACCAAAAAGATAAAAAGGAATATACTTTTAATAATTTCGCTGTACGCAATCGCGGTTATCGTCGGCATAGTAATCAACGTAATATACGCCGCGATAGGGCTTTGAAAAGTCAAAAAAATTTACGGAAAATTCACTTGCAATTCGTTTGACTTTTAGTCGCGTGCTTTGGTATAATTTGTAAGCGTTTCGAAGTTACGCGAAAATCTTTAAACGAGAGGAGGTGAATAAAGCAATGTCGACTATCAGAGTAGGCGAAAACGAATCCGTAGAAAGCGCACTCAGAAGATTTAAAAGAAAGTGCTCGCGCGACGGTATCATCGGCGACCTCAGAAAGAAAGAATTTTACGAATCTCCTTCCGTAAAGAGGCGCAAGAAGAGCGAAGCCGCAAGAAAGAGAAATAAGAACTGAAAAAAATAAACTCTACCAAAGCTAAAACTTCGGTAGAGTTTTTTCATTGAAATATATGTCGCAAAAACACGCTAAATGTAGACGGCGTGAATAAGTTGTTGTAAGGTGTAAAATGGACGATATAAAGGCAATTGCAAAACAGGCAAAACGGCGGCTGGGCACCGACTTCTGGCGGAGGTGCAAGGAGGACGTGGATACCACCGCGCGCGAGGCGGAAAAGAACGGCAAGAACGCCGGAAAAGTAAAATCACACCTGTACGATAAAGTAAAAAGCGTTATCCGCGGGGAGGCGGAGGACGAATTCTATTTAAAGGTCAAAAAGCTTCTGGACGAGTACGGAGAAACCTCCGACGCCATAGGGCGGCTGACCGACAGAGAATATTTCAATACCCTTTCCTACGAGGAACGCCAGCGGTACACGATGGAGCTGTCGAGCAAATACCTTGCGGCACTGGAAAAATACAGAAAAGAAAAAGAGAGCGCGTTATAGTCAATTCCTTGATTATACGCGCCCTTTATGGTATAATAAGTTCACGCAAAATCTTTGCCGTGAATTTTTTTATTATGAACGAAATACTTGCAAAACTGAACGAAGAACAGCTTAAACCCGTGCTCGATACCGAGGGCGCGGTTTTGGTGCTTGCGGGCGCGGGCAGCGGAAAGACCAGAGTGCTCACTTCGCGCATAGCGCACATTCTGGATAAAAGACTGTGCTCGCCTTCCAACGTGCTTGCCATAACCTTTACAAACAAGGCGGCGCGCGAAATGAAGGAGAGGGTAAGCGCGTTTTTGGGCGACATCGAAAATATGTGGATATGCACTATCCACTCTATGTGCGTGCGCATATTGCGCCGCTATGGCGAGGCGGCGGGCATACAGTCAAATTTCTCCATATACAGCGAAACCGAGCGCGCCAACGTCATTAAAAAAATCTTTAAAGAACTCGAATACGACGAAAAAATTTTGAAGTCGGTCAAGTATCACATAGGCAACGCCAAAATGCTGGGGCTGGACCCCGATCTGTACGCAACGCGGTTTAAGTACGAGGAAAATATAAAACCCGCCGTGGAAATATACGAAAGGTACAACGCCCAGCTTAAAGCCAACAACGCTCTCGATTTCGACGATTTGCTGGTGGAAACGCTGCGGCTGCTGAGGGGGAACGCGGAGGTGCGCGATTACCTTTCGGACAAGTTCCGCTACATACACGTCGATGAGTTTCAGGACACGAACTCGGTGCAGTACAACATAATAAAACTGCTTGCCTCCAAGCACGGCAACCTGTTTGCTGTTGGCGACGACGACCAGTCCATTTACGGCTGGCGCGGCGCGGAGATTGAAAATATTCTGCGGTTCGATAAGGACTATCCCCAGGCGAAGATATATAAATTGCAGCGCAACTACCGCTCTACGAAGTCCATTTTAAACCTTGCCAACGTCATAATAGCCAACAACGGCAAGCGCCACAAAAAGTCGCTGTGGACGGACGCGGAGGAGGGCGTGCAGCCCGAATACGTTCAGGCGGACGAGGAAAAGGACGAGGCGCTTTTCGCGGCAAAAGCCATAAACGCCGCGGTATATGCGGGGGGCAAATACTCCGATTTTGCAATTTTAATGCGCATAAACGCCCTCACCCGTTCGTACGAGCAGGAGTTTGCAAAGTACGGCATACCCTATAAAGTTTTCGGGGGTTTCAAGTTCTTCGAGCGTAAGGAAATAAAGGACGTTCTTGCATATATGCGCCTCATTTCCAACCAGTTCGACGACGAGGCGTTCACGCGTATTATCAATGTTCCACGCCGCGGTATAGGCGCAAAGACGCTGGAAGTTATGGCGCAGTACGCGCAGAGCGAGGGGCTTTCGCTGTACGACGCGTGCATAGACGTCAACAGGCTTTCGTTGCCAGCTTCGGCAAAGGGCAAGATAGCCGACTTTGCGGAAGTGCTCAAAAAGCTTGTCATCTCCTCGCAGATTCTTACGGTCGGCGACATCGTGCGCGACATAATTATTTCAACCGATTTGAAGTCGGCATACGACGACCACACCGACGAGGGCGAGTCAAAGCTTGCCAACCTTCAAGAGTTTATCGCGGCGGTTGACGACTTCGTAAAGCTCAACCCCACGGCAACATTAAACGACTATCTCAATCAGGTAACGCTGGCTTCGGATACGGACGAAATGGACGATGGCGAGTACGTCACGCTTGCAACTATACATTCGGTCAAAGGACTGGAATTCAACAACGTCATAATATGCGGACTGGAAGAGGGCATTATGCCCACCTCGCGCGCCAAGGACGACCCCGCGGCTATCGAGGAGGAGAGGCGTCTCATGTACGTCGCCATCACGCGCGCAAGAAAGCTGTTGTGGCTGACGCGCTCCAAGAGCCGCTATCTGTACGGGCACAGGGAAGCGACCATTCCTTCGCCTTTCGTACGCGAACTCAAAGGCAATTTCAAGGCGCAGGAGGACGAAAGCTACGCACGGCGCACCTCGTCCTACGGCGGATATTCGGGCGGTTACGGAGGCGGCTACGGTTCGCGCAGTACCTATAATAATTACGGCTCGTACGGCTCTCGCAAGAGCTCGTACGGCGGCGACGGTTACGAGGGCGACTTTTGGGAAGGCACGTCCTCGCGCGGCAGGGGACTGTACTCTGCGGACGACGGCTATTCGCCCGACCCCGTACCTTCGTATTCCCAACCGAAAAAGGCGTTTTCGCCCGCTTCGTCGTTCGGTGCAAACAAGCCTGCGGCGGCGCAAAAGACGGGCGGTAAGAACTATTATGTCGGCTGTAAAGTCAAACATCCCAAGTTCGGCACGGGCACGGTAATCGCGCTTAAAAACGGCGGTTCGGTGGTGGATATAGCGTTTGAAAATCAGGGTATTAAGGAGCTTTCGGCTTCCATAGCTCCGTTGGAGATATTATGAAAGAGGATAGAGTTCGCTATCTTATCGACACGCTCAACAAGTGGGCGTACGAATATTACGTTTTGGACAACCCGTCGGTTGAGGACAGGGAGTACGACAGACTGTACGACGAGCTAAAAGCAATCGAGGAGCAGACGGGGGTGGTCGAGTTCGACAGCCCCACGAAGCGCGTCGGTGGCGAGCCCATCGAAAAATTTGAAAAGCACGCGCATATTCACAGACTGTACAGCCTGGATAAATCGGTGACCTACGATCAGCTTTCGGCGTTCTTCACGCGCATAAAAAAAGTGGTTGAGCGCCCCATATTCACCGTTGAATACAAATTTGACGGGCTTACGATGTGCCTGACGTACGACGGCGGAAAGTTCGTGCGCGCCACGACCAGGGGCAACGGCGTGGAGGGCGAGGACGTAACCGCGCAGTGTCTGACCATAAAAAGCTTCCCTCTTACAATCGACTACAAGGGGCTTTTAGAAGTGCAGGGCGAGGCGGTCATAAGACTGTCCGTTCTGGAAGAATACAACAAGACTGCAAAGGAGCAGCTTAAAAACGCGCGCAACGCGGCGGCGGGGGCGATACGCAATCTCGACCCCAAAGTGACGGCGGAGCGCAAGCCCGAAATACTGTTTTACAACGTCAATTATTTGTCGGACGGCGAACTGCCAACGCAGCAGGAGCACTTTGAGTTTTTAAAGCGCAACGGCTTTAAGGTCTTTCCGTTTTTGCGCGTGTGCGGTTCGGAAGAGGAAGTTATTTCCGCAGTCGAGGAAATCGAGGTCGGGCGCAAGAGTCTGGACGTTTTAACCGACGGCGCGGTAATAAAGCTCGACGACGCAACCGTGCGCGAAAGTATTGGCTATACGGACAAATTTCCGCGCTGGGCAATGGCGTTCAAGTTCGAGGCGGAGGAGGCTGAAACGGTCGTCAACAACGTGCGCTGGCAGGTTGGCAGAACGGGCAAGCTTACGCCGCTTGCCGAAGTCGAGCCGGTTGACCTCGGCGGCGTGACAGTAAGAAAGGCGACCTTGAACAACCTCGGCGACATAAAGAAAAAGGACGTAAAAATCAATAGCCGCGTGCTTATCCGCCGCTCCAACGAGGTCATTCCCGAAATTCTGGGCTGCATAGAACACACCGCGCAAAGCGTGGACGTGCAAAAGCCCGACAGATGTCCTTTCTGCGGCGGCGAGCTTTCGGAAATAGGCGCGAATATCTTCTGTACCAACAGACTGTGCAAGCCGCGCGTGGTTGCAACCTTGGCGCACTTTGCAAGCAAGGACGCAATGGATATCGACGGCTTTTCGGAGGCGACGGCAACGCTTACGTTCGACGTTCTGGGCGTGCGCAAGCCCTCCCAGCTCTATTCGCTTACCGCCGAAGATATCGGTAAACTGGAAGGTTTTAAGGATAAGAAAATAAGCAATCTGCTTGCCGCAATCGATAAGAGCAGAACGGCAACCGCCGACGCGTTTATCTTTGCGCTTGGCGTGGACGGCGTGGGCAAAGTTGCTTCCAAAGCGCTCGTTGACAGGTTCGGCGGCGTGGAGGGGTTGCGCTCTGCAACCGAGGAAGAGCTTATCGGTATGAGGGATATAGGCGCTATCACAGCGCGCAATATCGTCAACTGGTTTGCCGATCCCGACAACGCGGAAGAGCTTGATACTCTGCTTGGTCAGGTTACCTTAAAAGTTAAGCAAAACAGCGATAATTCGGGCATATTTGCGGGTCAATCGGTCGTTTTAACCGGTTCGCTGTCCTCATTTACCAGAAGCGAGGCTCAGAAAATAATAGAAGAAAACGGCGGCGTTTGCCAGAGTGCGGTCACTTCCAAAACGACTTTGGTCATCGCGGGAGAGGCGGCGGGCTCCAAGCTTGCCAAGGCGCAAAAGCTGGGAATACAAGTCATCGACGAAGATAAATTCAAAGAGATGATAGGTTAAAGAAATGCAATAGAGCCCTGCCCCTCGTCGAGGGGCAGGGCTCTTTTTTTAGTCACGAATTATTTTAAATACTTCTTCAAATCGTCGGCGCGGTCGCACTGTTCCCAGGGGAGCGCGGGCTTGCCGAAATGCCCGTAAGCCGCTGTCTGCGAATATATGGGTTGCCTGAGTCCCAGCGTTTTAATAATGGCGTAGGGGCGCATATCGAACTCCTTCACAAGGATATCGGCAATCTCGCCGTCGCTCAGCTTTCCGGTGCCGAACGTATCCACGAAAACGGACACGGGGCGGGATACGCCTATCGCGTATGCAAGCTGCAATTCAATCTTTTCGCACAGCCCCGCGGCAACCGCGTTTTTGCAGATATACCGCGCCATATACGCCGCCGAACGGTCGACCTTGGTGCAGTCCTTGCCCGAAAAAGCGCCGCCGCCGTGCGCGCACGCACCGCCGTAAGTATCGACTATAATCTTTCTTCCCGTCAGTCCGCTGTCGCCCTCGGGCCCGCCGATTAAGAACCTTCCCGTGGGGTTGACGAATATGCGCGTGTTGTTATCCAGAAGATTTGCGGGAACGGTATACTTGATAACGTGTTCTATTATGTCGCCGCGCAGCTGCTCCTGCGTAACGCTCTCGTCGTGCTGCGAAGAAACGACTATCGCATCAATGCGCTTAGGGGTGTCGCCGTCGTACTCAACGGTCACCTGCGTCTTTCCGTCGGGGCGGAGGTAGGGTAAAAGCCCGCTCTTTCTGACGTCGGTCAAGCGCCTTGCGAGCTTGTGCGCAATGGTTAAAGCAAGGGGCATAAGCTCCTCGGTTTCGGAGCAGGCGTAGCCGAACATCATGCCCTGGTCGCCCGCGCCCAGCTCGTCCTCGGCGGACTTTTCGCCCGACCTGTTTTCAAGCGAATTGTCAACGCCCTGCGCAATATCGGGGCTCTGTCCGTGCACGGCAACGGTTATCCTGCATTTATCGTAAGCAAAACTGCCGAAAGTATAGCCTATCCTTTTAATGGTGTCGCGCGCAATGCTCTCGTAATCTACCTGCGCGGTCGCAGTCACTTCGCCCATAATCAAAAGACCGTCGTAGGCGGCGCAGCACTCCACGGCACAGCGCGCGTTGGGGTCGAGCGACAAAATGGCGTCAACCACAGCGTCGGATATCGCGTCGCAGAGTTTGTCGGGGTGACCTTCGGTTACGCTCTCGCTTGTAAAAAACTTTTTCATACTATTTATCCTCTATGTAAAATTAAAACCCGTTCGCTGACCGAACGGGTACCAACTCAATATTTTACCCATCGGTACGGTATTAGCACCTTGCAAAGCAGGTTGCTGTGTGGTCGCAGAGCCGTTCTCTCGCACACTCT
>CAMWHW010000046.1 GCA_947174175.1 uncultured Clostridia bacterium
GTAATAACCGAAATCGGCGGCACAATCGGCGACATCGAAAGCCAGCACTTCATCGAGGCTATAAGGCAGGTCGCGCGCGAAGTGGGCAGGGACAACTGCTGCTTTATACACGTCACGCTCGTTCCCTACATTTCGGGTTCGGAAGAATTCAAGTCCAAGCCCACCCAGCACTCCGTTAAGGAATTGCAGGGTATGGGTATCAACCCCGACATAATAATTCCCCGCGTGGACGCGCCCATGCCCAAGGACGTCCGCGACAAAATTGCAATGTTCTGCAACGTGGAGCCCGAGTGCTGTATCGAAAATCTGACTATGCCCGTGCTCTATCAGTGCCCCATTATGCTGGAAAAGAGCCACTTTTCCGAAATCGTCTGCAAGCGCTTGAAGCTTGACCCCCGCGTAATAGACCTTACCGAGTGGAACAAGATGATACAAAGAATCAACGGGCGCGACAAGACGGTTAAAATCGCGCTGTGCGGCAAGTACGTTCAGCTGCACGACGCATATCTTTCGGTTGCGGAAGCGCTTGCGCACGCGGGCTACGAAAACGGCGCGAAGGTTGAAATCAAATGGGTGGATACCGAAACGCTTACGCACAAGAACGAGGACGAGGTTCTGGGCGGCGTTGACGGCATAATAGTTCCCGGCGGCTTCGGCACGCGCGGCGTGGAGGGTATGCTTATCTGCGCAGAATATTCGCGCAAACACAACGTGCCCTACTTCGGCATATGTCTTGGCATGCAGACGGCGGTTATCGAGTACGCGCGCAACGTGCTGGGCTATAAGGACGCGCATTCGTCGGAGTTCAACCCCGATTCCAAGCACCCCGTTATAGACCTTATGCCCGACCAGTACGGCGTGAAGATGGGCGGCACTATGCGTCTCGGCGCGTACCCCTGCAAGGTGCTCGGCAAGATTATGAAGACGTCCTACGGCGCGGACACAGTTTCCGAACGCCACCGTCATAGATATGAATTTAACAACGACTACCGCGCGGAGATTGAAAACGCGGGCATGAAGATTGCGGGCACGTCGCCCGACGGCACCCTGGTTGAGGCGGTGGAAATTCCCTCGCTCGACTTCTTTATCGGCGTGCAGTTCCATCCCGAGTTTAAGTCCCGTCCCCAGTCGGCGCATCCGATTTTCAGAGAGTTCATAAAAGCATCTGTTAAATACTCGCAGTCGAAATAAGGAAATAAAAAAATGAAATTCAATTCCGATTTTAAAAACATAGCCGAAAATTATCTGTTTGCGGAGGTTGCGGACAGGGCGACCAAATACGCCGCCGCTAACCCCGACAAAAAGGCGTTAAAGCTCGGCATAGGCGACGTAACTCGGCCCATTGCTCCCGCGGTAACCGCGGCTCTGCACGGTGCGGTGGACGAAATGGCAAGACAGGAAACCTTCCGCGGCTACGGTCCCTACGAAGGTTACGGCTTTTTGCGCGAGTGCATAAGAAGCTACTACGACGAAATGGACGTGGAGCTTGACGCGGACGAAATTTTCGTTTCGGACGGTGCAAAGAGCGATCTCGGCAATATCCTGGACATATTCGCAAAGGACAACACCATTCTCGTTCCCGACCCAGTATATCCCGTATACGTGGACACCAATATAATGGCGGGGCGCAAGATTGTGTTTGCGGACGCCAACGAAAGCAACGGCTTTTTGCCCATGCCCGACTACAACGTGGACGCGGACGTCATTTACATATGTTCGCCCAACAACCCCACGGGCGCGGCGTATTCGGTTGCCCAGCTTGAAGAGTGGGTTAAATACGCGCTTGCAAAGAACGCGGTTATTTTATACGACGCGGCGTACGAAAGCTTTATCACGGATAAAAGCGCGGCGCGTTCCATATACCTTGTGAAGGAAGCGAAGAAGTGCGCGATTGAGATTTGCTCGCTTTCCAAGACGGCGGGCTTTACGGGTACGCGCTGCGGTTATACGGTAATTCCCCACGCGCTTGCAAGGGACGGATATTCGGCAAACAAGCTGTGGTTCAGAAGGCAGGCGACCAAATTCAACGGCGTGCCCTACGTAATTCAGCGCGGCGCGGCTGCGGTGTTCACGCCCGAAGGCCGCAGGCAGATTAAGCAGAATCTTGCCGTATACCAGCGCAACGCCGCAAAGATTGCGGGCTGTATGGACGAGCTGGGCATTTGGTACACGGGCGGCAAAAACTCCCCCTATATCTGGCTGAAATGTCCTAACGGTATGGGCAGCTGGGAATTCTTCGATTATCTTCTGAACAACGCTCAGGTCGTCGGCACCCCGGGTGCGGGCTTCGGCAAAAACGGCGAAGGCTTTTTCCGTCTTACGGCGTTCGGCAGTGAAGAAACTACCCAGGAAGCTGTTGAAAGGATAAAGAAAATTCTCGGTTGAGTAAATAACCTTTTAATTATTTAAGGAAAATGTTATGGAAAAAGAAAGAGGCTTAGGCGTACTGTGCCACATATCCTCGTTACCCAACGAGTACGGCATAGGTTCGCTCGGCAAGGAAGCTTACGAGTTCGTTGACCTTTTAAAGAAGAGCAACGTCAAGTACTGGCAGATTTTGCCCCTGCAACAGACCGGCTACGGCGATTCGCCCTATCAGTCGGTTTGCTGTTCTTCGGGCAACCCCTATTTTATCGACATTGTCGATTTGAAGAAGCAGGGGCTGCTGGACGACGAGGAGCTGGAAAGCGCCAAAATGCCCGCGGGCGATATCGATTACGCGGAGCTTTACGAAAAGAGATACGCGCTTTTAAGGCGAGCATATGCGCGTTACAACATACGCGACGAAAAGTTTATCGAGTTTATCGAAAGCGGTGAATACGAGGACTACGCGCTGTTTATGTCGTTGAAGGCGCGCTACGGCGGCACTTTCAATCATTTCCCCGACGCGTATAAGTATAAGGAGCATCTGGCGGTTTACGAGTTCCGTAACGCCGTTTACCGCTCCGAATACTGCTTCTGGCTGTTTTTGCAATATCAGTTCAAATTGCAGTGGAGCAAGCTTAAAGCTTACGCCAACTCCAAGGGCATAAAGATTATCGGCGATATTCCTCTGTACGTCGCGTACGATTCGTCCGACATATGGGCGCGGTCGGAGCTGTTCCAGCTTGACGACGATTTGAAGCCCGTAAAGGTGGCGGGCGTTCCCCCCGATTATTTTTCCAAGCACGGTCAGCTGTGGGGCAACCCCTTATACAACTGGGACGCAATGCGCGCCGAAAATTACGACTGGTGGCTGGAACGCATAGAGAAGGCAAAGGAAATGTACGACGTTATCCGCATAGACCACTTCCGCGGATTCGACCGCTACTATGCCATACCTGCGGACGCTTACAACGCCGTTTCGGGCGAGTGGGAGCAGGGACCTGCCGCGGAGCTTTTCAAGGAAGTTGAAAAGCGTCTGGGCGACGTTGAAATAATCGCCGAAGATCTTGGCGTTGTGGACGAGGGCGTTGTGGAACTGCGCGAAGCATGCGGCTTCCCCGGTATGAACGTTTTAATGTTTGCCTTCGACGGCAGCGAGGATAACGCATATCTGCCCGCAAATATCGTAGAAAATTCCGTGACCTATACGGGCACGCACGACAACGACACGGCCATGGGCTTTTTGCAGGCTATGGACGACGAACAGTTTAAATCGTTCAGAAAGCAGCTCCGCACCGCAATCAAGGGCGAGGGCGCTTATGAACCGATAGTGACCAGGGAGGACGCCGTAAAAGCGCTGTGCGCGTGCGCGGCTCACGCAAAGTCCTATCTGACGGTTTTGCCCATACAGGATATTCTGTGCATGGATAATACCGCGCGTATGAACGTGCCCTCCACGGCTTCGGGCAACTGGCGTTTCCGCCTGACTTCGATGCCCGGTCGCAACGCTATGGCGGAGTTGAAAAAGCTCATTAAGGACAGCGGCAGAAATTAAAATTTGAAAAATTTGAAAGCCCCGCGCATAAAGCGCGGGGCTTAATTTTTAAGTTTGCCGCTTGAATATGCGCACGCAAAGCACGGTCATATCGTCGGGAGTGCCCTGCACGCGCTCCTTTGCAGCGGCTAGAATTTTTTCCGCAAGGTTCTGCGGATTGAGCGGCTTTAAGGTCTGCAAAAAGTCGTAAAGGTCGGAAACGCCGTTGAACGCCGAAGTCACGCCGTCGCTCATAAACGTAACTATATCGTTGTTTTTAAGCTGTTCCTTGCACGTCGTGGGGTGCAGACTGTCAAGAATTCCAAGGGGGAGCGAGTGACTTTCCAGTACCTTGATTTCGCCCTTGCGCACTATTATGCCGACGGGCGAACCAATCTTTATAAACGAGGCGGTAAGGGTGTTCAGATCTATTGCCGCGGCGTCAATACAGGTAAAGCGCTCGTCGCGGTTAAAGCACAGCAGTTTGTTTATGGTGTCAAGCACTATGTCCGTTGGTATTTCGGAGCGGTAGAAAGCTTCTATAAGCGAGATGGCGGTGGTGGAGACCTTGCGCGCGTATTCGCCGCTTCCCATTCCGTCCGAAAGCGCCATCAAGAACGAGTGCTCGTTTATCTTGATTACGGAGTGCGTGTCGCCCGAAACGCGCTCGTTGTCCTTTACGGCAAACGCTACGCCGAACGCCGCGTCGTACTTGGGCGGCTCGACGAGAAGGTAGGCGGTCTTTTGCCCGTCGAATACCGTCTTGTCTTTAAGCATAAGCTTTAAGCCCGTCACGCTTTCCACTGTCTTTTTTACGGGGTTGAAGTTTTTGCAGTCTACAACGGTAAGGCTTATTTCCTTGTTCGCCTGTCCGCGCATACGTATTTCGGGGCAGGATACGCCGTTTGCGGCAAGGGTATCGCTTATCTTCTTTTCCATTGCGGAAAAGTCGTCGCTCTCCCGGCAGAACTCCACGGCGCGCCCTTTAAGTACCTCCGCAATGCCGCGCGCCTGCCCCGCAAGCAGCTTGCGCCCGCTCTTTGCGTTCTCCGCTTCCAGCGTCATTTTGCGGTACTCGTACAGGAGGCGGTTGACCGTTTCGATAAGGTTGGCGGGGTCGCTGCAATTTAGCGTTATATCTGAGGACAGGTCGACGAAGCTGACCTTGCCCTTTAAGCAACCCGCTTCGATAAGGGAGGAGAAGCCGCGGTAAACTTTGGTGTGCGCGCAGGCTTCCTTCTTTTTGCAGTTTGAACACATGCTCTGCTTGGTTTCGGCAAGCATGCGCTTTTTCATTGCGCCGTCGTCGGGGCCGTCGTCAAGCGCCACGAACGCGCTCTCTATTTCGCGGAAGACCTCGCTCATTCTGTAAAGCTTTTCTGAAACGTATTCCTTATAGCGCTCCTCGTCGGTGCGCGGCAGAACCTTTTTAACCGCCAGAAGGTTGCGCATATTTTCCACGCTCTTCTGCGGCGGAAGGACGGGGAGTATGCAGCAGAGAAAGAGTATTAGCGCGTATATGACCGCGGAGGCGACGCCCTGCGTGAACGCGCCCGTCAGGTACAAATAACCCGCGCCCCCGGCAAGCGCCGCTACTACGGGCGCAAACCTGCCCAGCTCGGCAAACGCGAGCGCTATTATCGAAATTATTACGAACGCAGTAACGTGTTGAAAATTCAGCCCGACTATCGCGCAGGGAACGGATAGCACGCAGGCGGCAATTACCGCCGCGGGGCTTCTTGTCAGCCGCACGGCAAACGCCGTCACTCCCGCGCCTATGCATACGTAGGCGTATATTCCCGCAAGATTGCAAATTCCCACGCCCGCAACTATACATACCACCGCAATACATATGAGCTCGTCCGCACGCAATCTGCATCTGTACAGACGGAACAGAAGCGAGTACGTACAGCGGAACGCAAAGAAGGTGAACACGGTTACGGCAACCGCGGCAATCGACTTCAAGACGTAGGGGTTATTCGTTACGTAGACGTTGTCGATTCCCTGCCAGCGCGAAAATGCGATAAACGGTGCCAGTGAAAGCACTATGTAGATAATGCTTTCGAAGCGCAGCTTTTTGCGCGTCCTTCGGTAAATAAAGGTAATCGCCGTAAGAAAGCCGCACTCGAAAAGGCTTAAAAGCATGGTTATCCAGTCCAGCGTGACTATGGAAGAGAGGGCGTAGAGGACGGGTGTGGCTATTATGTTCGTGCCGCATACCAGCATAGAAAAACACAGCCCCAGCCCGAACGGCACTTTGGGCAACGCGTAGTTGAGTGCGACGAGGGCAAGGGCGTATATTGCGTACATTGATACGGTTTTGAAGTTGACTTTAACGTGCATAACCGCATTATATAATGCGTGCGCGCGCGTAATTTGTCTGTGTGTGGTTTATTTTGTTGATTATTATACTTTCACTTTTTCAGCGACAGCCATACGGTTAACACGGCAATATCCGCGGGGTTAACGCCCGAAATGCGGGATGCTTGACCAAGAGAGCGCGGCTTTATCTTGTTCAGCTTTTCCCTGGCTTCCAGGCGCAGACCCTCTATTTTGGAGTAGTCTATATCCTCGCTTAAAAGCTTGTCTTCGTACTTTTTGGCGCGGGCAATCTGCTCCGCATTCTTCTTTAAATATCCCTCGTACCTTATAAAAATTTCGGCGGAGTCCAGTACGTCGCGAGCGAAATTTATTTCACCCGTCACCGCGCTTACTTTGTCGAGAGGTATGCCGCGGCGCGTATAAGGTCGGCTAAGGAAAGCGAGCCCGCCGCCCTTGCAAAGCCGTATTCTTGTAAAAGCTTTTCCGGTTTGTCGGGGGTAAAGGAAGTATTTTCGAGATAGCGTACGGCGGCTTCATACTGCTCTTTGCGTTCGAGATATATTTTATATCTTTCTTCGGTAACAAGACCGCAGTCGTAGCCCTTTTGCGTAAGGCGGAAGTCGGCGTTGTCCTGCCGCAGCTCAATTCTGTATTCCGCGCGGGAGGTCATCATTCTGTAAGGCTCTTCCGTGCCCTTGGTCACAAGGTCGTCGATAAGCACGCCTACATAAGCCTCGTCGCGGCCGAGAACAAGGGGAGGCATTCCGCGCAGTTTCAGGCTTGCGTTCAAGCCCGCAATAAGCCCCTGCGCCGCCGCTTCCTCGTAGCCCGATGTGCCGTTAATCTGCCCCGCGGTGTACAGTCCCTGCACCTTCTTAAATTCAAGGGTGGGGTAGACGTCCAGCGTGTCAATGCAGTCGTATTCAATGGCGTAGGCAAAGCGCATTATATCGGCGTTTTCCAAACCTTCCACCGTGCGGTACATTTCAATTTGAATATCGTGGGGGAGGGAGGAGGACATTCCCTGAACGTACGCTTCCAGCGTGTCCGCGCCCTCGGGCTCGATAAAAATCTGATGCCTTTCCTTGTCGGCAAAGCGCACTACTTTGGTTTCTATCGAGGGGCAGTATCTCGGACCCGCCGAGGTTATGTCGCCG
>CAMWHW010000047.1 GCA_947174175.1 uncultured Clostridia bacterium
AACTCATTCCGTTACTTACACCCATAAGCTTTGCAAGTTCGGGTTGTGTCAAATTTCTTTCCAAACGCAACTCTTTCAGTTTTTGCCCAAAAGTATGCATAATTTCATTTTACTTGTTTAACCCTTGCAAATACTCGTGCATTGCGTATGCAACGCGCTTTGATTGTTCAACCGCTTCCACGACGGTCTTTGCGCCCTTTACGACGTCGCCCGAGGCAAACACGCCCTCGCGCGTGGTTTCGCCGTTGTCGGCAATCTTGGCAAGTCCGCGCTCGTTGACTTCCAGTCCCTTGGTCTGGGTTAAAATCATGTTGGAAGGTCTCTGCGAAATGCAAATCATAACGCAGTCCGCCTGGATAAGGGAGGGGTTATCACTCGTCGAAATAATCTTGTGGTTTTCGTCGCAGACGGTGTCCACGAACATAACGCCCTCGTCGGTAATCTCCACGGGCTGCTTGTTGTAAATAAACTCCGCGCCCTCGTACTCGGCGTATTCCTTTTCCTCGTCGCTCGCGCTGTAATTGTCCGTGCGCACCGTAATCTTAACGTCCTTAACGCCCATTCTGAGCGCCGTGCGCGCCACGTCCATTGCAACGTTGCCCGCGCCGATTATTACCATAGACTTGCCAAGCTGGTCGCGGTAAGCTTCGGGCTTTTCCAGAAAGTGTACGCCGTAGTGCACGTGCCCCAGCGTTTCGCCCTTGATATTCAACGCAATGGGCCAGGTAACGCCCGTGCCTATCGAAATGGCTTTAAAGCCGTCGCGGAACAGCTCCTCAACGCCGAACGCCTTGCCTATGGTCACGTTGAACTTAATCTTGATGCCAAGGTGCAGCATAAGCGTCTTGTATCTGTCGACTATCGATTTGGGCAGTCTGAATTCGGGTATGCCGAAGCGGAGGACGCCGCCTATGTCCGACTTGCTTTCGAACACGGTCACGTCGTAGCCCAGCTGCGCCATCTTTATGGATATGGTTATGCCCGCGGGACCCGCGCCGACTACGGCAACCTTAATGCCGTTGGGCTCCGCCTTGTGCAGTTCCAGGCTGTCCAGATATCTTTCGGAAATAAAGTTTTCAATGGTGGAAATTTCCACGGGCTCGCCCTTCAAGCCCCTCACACAGTGCCCCTGGCACTGGTTGCCGTGGTTGCACACGATGGAGCACACGACGGAGAGGGGGTTGTTGTCGAACAACATTCTGCCCGCCTCGTCAATGTCGCCCTTCAAAAAGGTCTGAATAAAGTCGGGAATGGGCGTGTTGATGGGACAGCCCGTCCTGCATAAAGGTTTTTTACAGTTGAGGCATCTCTTTGCCTCCGCAATTACGTTGTGTGCCATTTATAACGCCGCCTTGATTTTTTCAATCATCTCTTGATATTCTTCGTCCGAAAGGTAGGTCTTGCCGGGGTTCATGGTAAAGGTGCCGCCCCATTCGTCGCCGCCCTCGTACTTGGGGCAGAGGTGAACGTGCAGATGGCAACCCGTGTCGCCGTACATTCCGTAGTTCAGCTTGCCGGGCGCAAACACCTTGTGTATGGCCTTCGCCGCTTTGGTAACGTCTGCAAAGAACGCGTTTCTCTCCTCGTCGGATATGTTCACGATTTCGCTTACGTGGTCCTTGTAGGCGACTATGCATCTGCCCGGTTTGGACTGCTCCTTAAAAAGTATGAGCTGCGAAACGTTTAAATCGCAGATTTTAATGCCGAATTTTGCAAGAGGCTCTCCGCCCACGCAGTATCCGCAATTGCAATCTTTCATAATATTCCCCCTGTTTTTCGTTGTCATTATTTATTCTACCACGCAATTTCACACATTTCAAGACCTAACTTTTATATTTTTTCGTAATTTGCAGTCACTTGCGCCCGCTTAAACCGCATAAAATGACAAAGTGCGCCCCGTCCGCCCGTTGATAAGTTTCCCCGTTCAAATACTTGACTGGGGGGGGGGTAAGTGCTACAATGCATATATAAATAGGTTCACAACCGCGTGCGCGCGTGATTGGGAACGGTATAAAAAAGGAGTTTTGATTATGAATAAGTTCAAAAAAGCGATTTTGGGCGTTACGGCGCTCGTCATGGCTTGTTCGATGACGGCTCTTGCAGCTTGCTCGAACGGCAAGGACCCCAAGGACCCTTCGGACCCCAACAATCCCAACGGTCCCAGTGAAGGCACGCTCGTATCCCCCGCTAAGACGGATACGGTAAAGGTGTTGGAAAGAATACAGACCCAGTCCTTCAAGGCGGCGTCTTTGTCCTACGCTCTCGACACGAAGAGCATGTGCACCAGCTACGACAGCGACGCGGAAGGCAAAATTCTTGAAGGTGCAACCAAGACTATCGGCGGCGAACACACCAAGACGTCCGGCAGCGCAAAGATTAACGTTAAGAACTTAGAGCTTGACGCTACTTCGTATTATTTCGAGGAAGCGCTTGACGCGGATGGCAAGAAGGTTGCAGATACCGAAAGGGAAAACTACGGCTATATTTTCAGCCGCGGCGGTCACCTTTTCAGCGCGTACGACGACAAGGGTAAGCAGATAACCGATTTCTCGGACGTTACTCTTGAATATGCGGGCGATATGGGACTTCCCGCGGAGCTTAAAGCAATGCTTGACGCTCTGCCCGCAAACGGTATGCCCGCACAGGAGCTTACGCCTTTGAGCGCAATTTTAAACCTTGCGGAAACTTACGGCGGCGCAACCTTTGCAGACAAGAAGCTTACCATTAACTTCAACAAGACCGCGTACGGACTGTACAACGACGTGCTTGCGGTTATCGAAACTCTTACCGAGGACACTACGGTAGGCGACGTTATCAAGGCTAAGCCCGTTAAGGCTTTAATCGAATCGCTCACCTACGGCGTTTCCGCCAAGGATATTCTGGACCAGGTTGCCGCAATGGCGGGCGGCGAAGATGGCGCAAGCACGCTCGAAGGCGAAAGCGGTGCAAGCAGCGCGGCAATGATAGGCGCTATACTTGTAATTCTTCCCGAGGCAACCGCAGGCGAAAGCGTTTACAACTACCTTGTGAAGGTTCTCGAATCCAAGGACGTAGCGGAAGCGGTGTTCAAAATGATTGCACCCACTCTGCCCGCTTCGGCAGTGGCTCCCATAGCCCAGTTCAAGGTTATCGAGCTTTTGCAGCTTATCGCGGCTTCCATGCAACCTCCCCAGAACCCCGACCAGGGCACTACCATGAGCGCGGCGGTTTACGAAGAGAGCGCAGACGGCGGTATGCAGCAGGTTACCATGGCTCAGATTAAGAAGCAGATAAAGGGCCACCTTAATCAGATGGTATCCGTTACCGAGGATAAGGTTACCGTTACGATGCCGGAGTCGGCTTATTCAGTAAGCGCGCTTGAAATCGTTTATACGGTTGGCGACGACTACGCGGTATCTTCCGTAGCGATCAGCGGTTCGGTAAGCGAGAAGATGAGCTACGTGCGCGGAACCGGTCACGACGGGGAGATGAATTATCAGAATAACGAAATCGAAAACGATTATACGTTATCCGCTTCCATTGAATTTGCTACGAGCGAGCTTGCGCTTACGGATATAAGCAATAATAGCGTTGGAATAGTGACGTATGAATACGAAGACGGAACCTATTATGATGTAAGCGAGTGTGCAAATATATCGATATATAACGAAGATTTCGAAAACCATGAAAATGACCGCACTTATATTTATATCGGTGCAATTATGAAAGATAAGCAATTCTCAAAAGTCGTTGCGTATACGGCTAATGCGGATGGTACGTCTAAGACCGCTATCGAAGGTTGCGTATGGAGCGGCAATACGCTTAGTTTCAATGCGCACGGTGCCGAAGGAAAGATAGTTTGCAATTTATCTATTGGCGAATATCATATGCAAGACGGCAGAGGTAGAATAGTAATTAACGGCACAATAGTATGTGCTGCGGCGCAGGGATATTACTCTAAAACCCAACAAATCAGAATAGAAATAGAAAAAGAGGCACAGGTAACCACTTATACGGTTGCGGAAATTATTGCGGCAAAGTAATAAAATCCGTACGGTAAATAATTAAAATTCAAGCGCCCCGCGGCGACCATCGCCGCGGGGCGTATTTTATATTTCCGTATATGAAATAAATTTGAAGAATTTGTGAAAAGATATTGCAATTTACCGCCGTTTATGGTAAAATTTTCACAATGCGGAGAGGTTTCGCATAATATCTACACAAGGGGATAAATATGGCTCTTGAATTACTTTTAATTCTTGTGGGCGCGGCGGTTATACTTGCCGTTGCCTGCGCGGCTCTCAACTATTTCATCACGAAAAAGTTGAAAGAGGGAACGGACAGAATGCAGGAAATCGCCGCGGCTATCCGCGTCGGCGCAAACGCATTCATTAAGTACGAGTACAAAATCGTTGCAATCATCGGTTCCGTAGTCGCTGCTCTGCTCATTGCTTTCGTAAGCTGGCAAACAGGGTTAGCGTTCATTATCGGCGCGCTTATGTCTGCGGGTGCGGGCTTCGTCGGAATGAAGATAGCAACGTACGCAAACGTTCGCGTTACCAACACGGCAAACGAAACGCGCGACACGGGCAAGACCTTAAAGACCGCATTCAGAGGCGGCTCGGTTATGGGTCTATGCGTTGCTGGTTTCGCGCTGTTGGGTGCGGTTATCGTGTACGCGGTATTCGGTATCGGCTGCCACCAGATTAACGACGTAATCGGCACCACCAAACCCCTCTGGACCAACTGGACGGGACTTGACGCGGGCTTTACCATGACTCTTTCGGGTTACGCTCTCGGCTGCTCGATTATAGCGCTGTTCAACCGCGTAGGCGGCGGTATCTACACCAAGGCTGCGGATATGGGTGCAGACCTCGTAGGTAAGACCGAAGCGCACATTCCCGAGGACGACCCCCGCAACCCCGCGACTATCGCAGATAACGTAGGCGACAACGTGGGCGACGTTGCAGGACTCGGTTCCGACCTTCTGGAATCTTTCGTAGGCGCAATGCTTTCGGGCGTTATCCTTGGCTGCGAGCTGTACGCTCACCAGGCTCTTCTTACGGGTCAGGTTCAGCTGTTAAAGACCTTGCTCCTGTTCCCGATGGTGTTCTCGGGCGTAGGACTTATCGGCTGCGTAATCGGCATTTTCTATCTGCTGCTCATACCGTTGAAAAAGAATACCAACGTACATATGCAGCTGAACATAGCCACGTGGATATCCGCGGGCGTTTCGGTCGTCGGCTGTTTCCTGTTAAGCTTCTTTATGTTCAAAGACTTCAACACGGAAATTATGAAGACGGCGCTCGGCTTCAAGGCGGGTAACCTCTCGCCCTGGATAGCGGCAATTCTCGGCATAGCGGCGGGCATTATAATCGGTATCATTTCCGAATATTACACCAGCTACGACTACAAGCCCACCAAGGGCATTGCAAAGTCGGCAAAGGAAGGCTCCGCACTCACCATCACCGAAGGTATGGCAACGGGTATGATAAGCTGTATGCTTCCCGTCATAGTGCTGGGCGTTGCGATTTACGGCTCCTACGCGGTTGCGGGTATGTACGGCGTTGCGTGCGCGGCAATCGGTATGCTTTCGTTCGTTGCGGCAACCGTTTCGGTTGACACTTACGGACCTATCTCCGACAACGCGGGCGGCATTGCGGAAATGTCCTTCCTCGACCCCGAGGTTCGCGAAATCACCGATCAGCTTGACGCGGTCGGCAACACCACGGCGGCAATCGGCAAGGGCTTTGCAATCGGTTCCGCATCGTTCGCAACTCTGTCGCTTCTGTGCTCCTATCTGTACGCGTTCGGCGGTATTGACGCCGTAGGTATGGTTACGCTCAATATCGTTAACCCCCTGACCTTGGTCGGCGCAATCGTCGGCGCGGCAATTCCCTTCATGTTCTCGGGTATGCTCATTCAGGCTGTTGCCAAGGCAGCAAGACACATGGTAGAGGAAGTCCGCCGTCAGTTCAGAGAAATTCCCGGTATCCTTGAAGGCGAGGCTAAGCCCGACTACAAGACCTGTATCGAAATTTCTTCGCGCGGCTCCTTAAAGGAAATGAAAATTCCCTGCCTTATCGCAATTGCAATTCCCGTCGTATCCGGCTTTATCTTCGGTGCGGAATTCGTTGGCGGCTTGCTGGTCGGCGCGATTATCGCGGCAATCATGCTTGCAATCTACACGGGTAACGCGGGCGGCGCCTGGGATAACGCAAAGAAGTTTATCGAAAGCGGCGGCGTAGAAGGCGTGAAGAAGGGTGAAGAAGGTTACGACGGCGTTCACGACGCTGCCGTCGTCGGCGACACCGTAGGCGACCCCTTAAAGGATACGGTAGGACCTTCCCTCGACATTCTCATCAAGATAATGTCCACCATTTCGCTCGTAATGGTAGTAGTCTTCTACAAATACAACCTGTTCTCGGTCATTATCAAGTAATTTAAAAATTAAAATTCAAGCCGTTCGGCATTTGCTGCCGAACGGCTTTTTTTACGAAAATTTCACCAACTTGTTTTGACTTTTGCAAGCGGGCATAATATAATTAGTACAGGCAAAACTTAAAGGTATATAGGTTTGAGATTATGAAAAAGAAGATTTTGGCATCGTTCGCAGCCGCCGCGGCTCTTTCGCTGGGCATATTTTCGGGCTGTATATTCGGCAACTCGGTCAGCGTTACTTCCATAGAAAAGACGGACAGCGTGGGGCTGGTAGATTATTATACCGTATCCTATTCGGACGGCTCCACTTCGCAGTTCACCGTAACCAACGGTAAGGACGGCGTAAACGGCAAGGATGGCACGGACGCGCAGGACGTCACGGCGGAGGACGTCTACGCAGCCTATACCAAACGTTACGGCAACGAGCTTACTTTTAAAGAGTTCTGCGAAAAATTTCTTTCGGTCAATACGGACACCAACGCGGCGCTGAATATGGTTCTGCGTTCGTGCATGAAGGTGTACACGGCGTTCAGAGAATCTTATTTTTCCTCAAAGCCCTCTCTGTACTGCGGCTCCGCGGTCATCTATAAAATGGAAGCCGACTATACCTATATCGTTACCAACTACCACGTGGTGTACGACAACAAGGCGTACGGGCAGAATAAGATAAGCCAGGATATTCACGCATATCTTTACGGCAGCGAGTCAACCCCTTATCTGAACGACAGCGAAACCGAACTTATTTACGACGATTACGCAATAGCGTGCGAATATATCGGCGGCGCGATAAATTACGACGTCGCGGTTATCAGGGCAAGCACGGCGGACGTTTTAAAGATAAACCCCCAGGCGGTGCCCGCAACGGTCAGCTATAATTACTCCGTGGGCGACAACACCTACGCGGTGGGCAACCCCGACGACGGCGGCATAAGCGTA
>CAMWHW010000048.1 GCA_947174175.1 uncultured Clostridia bacterium
ATATATACGCCCTCGCCCGCCTCGTAAATTTTAAGAAGCGAATTGACCAGCGTGGTCTTTCCGCTGCCCACTTTGCCGACTACGCCCACCGTCTCACCCGCGGCGATTTCCAGCGTGATATTTTTCAGCGCGGGAGTCTTGCAGTCGGGGTAGGTGAACGAAAAATTCTTAAAGCTTACCGCGCCCTTTACGTCCGTAAGTACGGTTGCGTTTTCCGCCTTCTTCGGCTCCTCGGAAGCAAGGAAGGACGACACGCGTTTAAGCGAAGCCTTGGCGCGCGAACGCATGGATATTATCTGCCCGAGCGCCATCATGGGCCATATCATGGTTTCGAAATATCCCAGGAAAGTTATAAGCCCGCCCGCCGACAAATCCACCGTATGTCCGAAGATATTTGCGGGTTTGCCCGTAACGCCCGCGTAAACGAAATAGCCGCCCGCGCCCAGCACTATGGCGGTAATAAGCGCGATTATAAAGGCTATAATGCAGTCGAAAAAAACGGTGAGGCGCGCGTAGGACAGATTTGCGTCCCTGTTCTTTTTCACCGTTCTTGCAAAGCCGTGCAGACGGCGGCTGCCGTTTAAAAACGCCTTGATAACCCTTATGCCCGTAAAGCTTTCGCGCGAGTAGTCGTACAGCTTATCGAACTCCTCCTGCCGTTGGCTCCACTTTGCCGACTGGAATTTTTCGACCAGCGCGCCCCACACCGCAATCAGCACCAGGGGCACGAAAACGATAAGCGAAAGCACCCAGTCCAGGCGCACCATTTTAATGATGACGAGTATAGTTAAAAAGCTTGCGTCGAACAGCATTATGGTGCCCCAGCCCAGAAATTCTTCAATGGTTTCCAGGTCGGTGGTGAACCACGCCATAACCGTGCCCACCTTGGTCTTGCCGTAGTAGGAAAGGGGCAGGCGCTCGCTCTTGACGAACATCTGCCTTCTCAGCCCCGCCTCGGTCTTTTGCGACGCGGCAAAAATGGACAGACGCCACGCGACTCTGCCCGCAAACAGGACGACGGCGACGACTATCACGCCGACGATAATTTCAGTCAGCTCCGCTTTGTCGACGCCGCTTCCGCCCAAAAGGTCTACTATCCTGCCCAGATATTCGGGAATGAGCAGCTGGAACCAGTCCACCGCAACAAGCCCGACTATACCGATAAGATAGAGCCAGATATATTTAAGATAGTACTTGTTTAAATATCTTCCGAGTAACATTAAATAATCTTAATCACACCGTCCGACTTAGGGTCGTCGCGGATAATTTCTCCCACCGCGGGAACGGTGATGGTGCCTTTGTAGGGGTTCTTGATACTGATTACGGGCGTGGTTATTTCCGCCTCCGCTTCCGACTTTTCGAAAGCGAGATCGCACCCTTCCATCTTGCAGTTTACAAGCTTTAAACCGCGGCAGTAGCAGAAGGGCTGCGTGCCTATAATCGTGCAGTTTATAAGCGTGAGATTTTTTGAATACCACGCAAAATATTCGCCCTTAATCACGCTGTTTTTAACCGTGATATTTTCGCCGTGCCAGAACGCGTCCTTGGTGTCGAAAGTGCAGTTTTCGAACGTAGCGTTCTTTATGTACTGAAAGGAATACTTGCCCTTGAAATCGACTTTTTCAAACTTTATGTCGGTCGAGCGCATCATAAAATATTCGCTAACCGCCTTGCAGTTTTTCATGGTTATGCCGTTTACCGACCAGCCGAATTCGGGCGAGATTATATCGCAGTCGCAAATGGTAGCGTCCGCACACTCGCGCAGTGCCTTTATGCCGTGCATCTTGGTGCCCGTAATTTCTATGCCGTCCGAATACCACAGCGCGGCGCGGCACAGCTCGGTCATCTCGCTGTCCTTGATTTTCAGCCCGTGCACGTGCCAGAAAGGATAGCGCAGATTGCAGAAGCAATTTTCCGCCTCTATATTTTCGCACTCCTTAACCGCGCTTTCGCCGTCCGCGGGGCCGTCGAACGACACCCCTCTTATCAATAAATCTTTGCTTCCGTAAAGCGCCCTCTCCTCGTCGAGGCGCACGTTTTCAACTATCTTCTTCATCTCCGTATTTCCTTTTACCTGACTTATTATGACTGACTGAACATTGCCGTCGAAAGATATCTGTCACCCGAATCGGGGAAGAGCACGACTATCGTCTTGCCCGCATACTCCTCGCGCTGCGCCAGCTCGATTGCCGCCCGCGCAGCCGCACCCGAGGATATGCCGACCAGCACGCCCTCGCACCTGCCGATAAGCGCGCCCGTTTCCAGCGCGTCCTTATTTTCGACTTTAATCACTTCGTCGTAAACGCCCGTATCCAGATTGTCGGGAATAAACCCAGCGCCTATGCCCTGAATTGCGTGCGTGCCCGCCTTGCCGCCCGACAGCACGGGAGAGCTTGCAGGCTCCACCGCAACCACCTTAACGGAAGGCTTTTGCTCCTTTAAATACCTGCCCGTACCGCTGACCGTTCCGCCCGTGCCCACGCCCGCAACGAACGCGTCCACCTGCCCGTCGGTATCGCGGAAAATTTCGGGCCCCGTGGTGCGGTAGTGAATAAGCGGATTTGCGGGGTTGACGAACTGTCCCGCCAGAAACGCGCCGGGTGTCGTTTCCTTCAACCTTTCCGCCTCCGCGATAGCCCCCGCCATACCCTTGCTTCCGTCGGTGAGCACAAGCTCCGCGCCGTATGCGGTCATAAGCGTTCTGCGCTCCGCGGACATAGTGTCGGGCATAACTATAATCACCTTATATCCGCGCGCCGCGGCAACCGAGGCAAGCCCTATGCCCGTGTTGCCCGAAGTCGGCTCTATAATCACCGAACCCTTCTTTAAAAGACCGCGCTCCTCCGCGTCGTCCAGCATAGCCTTTGCCACTCTGTCCTTGACCGACCCCGAGGGGTTGAACAATTCCAGCTTGGCCAAAAGCCGCGCCTTCAACCCGAAAAGCTTTTGTATATTTTTGAGTTCCAGAAGCGGAGTATTGCCTATAAGCTGCTCCGCGGCGGTGTAAATTTTTGCCATACGATTAACCTCTTTTTAACGTGCGGTTGCCTTAAATTATATCATTTAACGCGGATAAGTCAAATAATTGCGCCCCGTACGCCCTATAATATATCGTCGCGAGTGCGTTTTATGCGCGCGCAAACTATTGACATCACACAAAAAATTTTTTAAAATAGTTACGGAATATAACCGACGAGGAAGAAATTATGGAACTGAGTGAAACGACGAAAAAATGGCAGAAGCTTTCCAAGCGCGTACTGCTTATCGGCGTCGCCGTGGGGCTTGCCGTATGTATAGCAATGTTTATAGTTCTGGGCGTGTACACCAATAAAAAGAGCAAGGACACGATTAACGGCGTAGGCGAAACCTTTATGGCGGGCATAGGCAGCCAGATGGTTATGCGCTACAACGAGGTTATAGAACAGCGCACTACCATGGTCGAAGCGCTGCACACTACCTACCGTTCGAGTGACGAGGACGTCAACGACAAACTGAAATTCGCCGCCGAAAAGAGAGGCTTCGACTACCTTGCGTTTATGGACGGAAACGGCAGCCTTGAAATGCTTTTGGGCGATACGCTGCGCCCCGACGAACCCGACCCCTTTATCAACTCGCTTAAAGAAGACAAGATTAACAAGTTCGCGGTTGCAACCAGCTACGGGGCGGACGGGCAGAAAATAGACGGCGGCATAGTCCTTATAGGCGTGCCCACTACCGCCGAAGGAGACGACGACCACGACAAGCCGTATAAGCTTGCGGGCGGCGGTGAAAGCGTTGCGCTTATCGCCGGTATCAGAAGTTCGATTTTGGGCGATATGCTTGCCGAAACGAACACCGACGGAAGCACCGCAAAGCGCTTCGATACGCACATTATCCGCAGCAGCGGCGCGTACGTTCTGCACCCCAACACCGACGCCGAAAGCCACCCGCAGTACGAAAATTTCTTCGAACAGATACGCGGCGGTTTCGGCATGGACGAGAGCGAAGCCGAAAGCCTTATCCAAACGCTTGAAACCAGAATGTCCGAGCACAGAGTATTTTCGACGGTAATAAACACCTCCACTCCGCGCAGGCATATGTACTGTTCAAGTCTGGAAAACTCCGACTGGTACCTTGTGACGGTAATGAACTATACCGACCTCGACGAAAAAGTTAACGGCTTATCCAAAGCGCTTACGGGCGTTACCGTAGGCATATGCGCGGTCATAATGGTTATTCTTATCGCCGTGTTCGTAATTTACCTTATCCTCAACAGACGTAACTTACAGCAGGTCGAACACGCCAGGGAGCAAGCGGAAGAGGCGAACAAGGCAAAGAGCGAATTCCTTTCCAATATGTCGCACGACATAAGAACGCCCATGAACGCCATAGTGGGAATGACGGCTATTGCCATTGCCAACGAGGACAACAGACAGCAGGTTTCCGACTGCCTTAAAAAGATTTCGCTTTCCTCCCGCCACCTTCTGGGACTTATCAACGACGTACTGGATATGTCCAAGATAGAAAGCGGCAAAATGACCCTCAATATGGAGCAGATATCACTCAGCGAAATGATAGAGGGCATTGCAACCATCATACAGCCGCAGATAAAAATCAAAAAGCAGAAGTTCGATATTTACGTCAACAACGTCATTGCGGAAAAGGTTTACTGCGACAGCGTAAGACTTAACCAGGTGCTTTTGAACCTTTTATCCAACGCGTACAAATTCACGCCCGAAGGCGGCGCCATTGACCTTTCGCTCTATCAGGAGGCGTCCCCCCTGGGCGAGCGTTATGTGCGCACCCACGTGGAAGTGCAGGACAACGGCATAGGCATGAGCGAGGAATTCCAGAAGAAGATTTTCGATTCGTTCACGCGCGAGGACAGCGCCCGCGTAAACAAGACCGAGGGCACGGGACTGGGCATGTCTATAACCAAATACATAGTAGATTCCATGCACGGCACCATAGAGGTAAACAGCAAGCTGGGCGAGGGCACGAAGTTCCACGTCACGCTCGATCTGGAAATTGCCGAAACCGAAGAGATTGATATGATTCTTCCCGAGTGGAAGATGCTGGTCGTGGACGACGACCAGATGCTGTGCGACACTACGGTTGCCTCCCTCTCCTCCATAGGCGTCAAGGCGGAAGCTACGCTGGACGGCGAGTCGGCAATAAAAATGGCGGTCGAAGCGCACGAGAGCGGAAACGACTACGACGTCATTTTAATGGACTGGAAGCTGCCCGGCATGGACGGCATCGAAACGGCGCGCCGCCTGCATAAAACGCTTAAAAAGAATATCCCCATCATGCTGATATCGGCTTACGACTGGGCGGAAATCGAGGACGAGGCGCGCGAAGCGGGCATAAGCGGCTTTATTGCAAAGCCCCTGTTCAAGTCCACACTGTTCTACGGACTGAGACAGTTTGCCGAAACCACCGCGGGCGAAAGCACGCAGGAAGTTGCGCCGCGCAGGAGCGCAGTCAACCTTGAAGGCAAAAATATTCTGGTTGCCGAGGACAACGACCTCAACTGGGAAATTGCCGAACTGCTTTTGACCGAGGCGGGACTGAAAGTCGAGCACGCCGAAAACGGTCAGGTGTGCGTGGATAAACTACTTGAACACAAACCCGATTACTACGACGCCATTTTAATGGATATCCGTATGCCTGTCATGAGCGGCTTCGAAGCGACCACCGTAATAAGAGGGCTGAGAAAGGGTTACAACAAAGTTCCCATTATAGCAATGACCGCGGACGCGTTTGCCGAGGATATGCACAAGTGCCTGGAATGCGGAATGAACGCGCATATTGCCAAGCCGATTGATATCGACGTCGTCAAGGCAACGCTTGCAAAGTTTATAAAAGATTAAAAAAAAAGTCCCGCGCCGTTCGGCGCGGGACTTTTTACTTTCCGTCGCATATCTTCTGCAAGTTGCCCGAAATCAGATCGAGGCTCTTATTGAAAACCTCTCTCTCCTCGTCGGTTAAACCTTCGCTTGCGGCTTCAATAATGCTGTCTACTCTGCTTGCAATCGCCTTGCTTACCTCCTCGCCCTTTTCGGTTAAAAGCACGGGGCTTTTATACTTTTTAGGCGAGGCGCCCTCGCAGACGACGTAACCCTCTCTGCTAAGGTAATCGACCGCGCGCGATATGGCTGCCTTGTCCTCGTCGCAGATAACGGTAAGCTCGCTGGCGGTCAAAGGTTTTTCCGCTCTGTGCAGATAGTAAAGGCAGGAAACGTGCGTGCCCTTCAAGCCGAAGCGCGACATCTCCTCCGCCTTTATCCTGTGGACGTTCCGCACGATTCGGTTTATTAATATGGTGAAACGGCTGAATCTGTCCATAACCTTTCCTCCCGACCGTATCAGTTGACTTATCAACAAAGTAATTGTATGTTATCGCGCGCGATTTGTCAACTGAAATTTGCGCCGCGCACGGTGTGCGCGGCGCATTAAAATTATTTCAATAATCTGTTCTGCCAAGCAGATAATCGCTAGTTACTCCGAAAAAGTCGCAAAGTACGGCGATTGCGGAAGCCGTCGGTTCCGACTGCCCAAGTTCCCAACGGGCAATTGATGAAGAACTTAACCCCGTCAATTTAGCAAGGCTGTCTTGACTTAACTTTTTATCTTCTCTCAGTTCCCTTATTCTGTTTGCGATAACCATAATTGAATTATATTGGCGACAGCCCAAAAATGGGTTGACAGCCCAATATCGGGCTGGTACAATATAAATATGCAAACTGAAAGGAAGCTATACTATTATATAATAATATGAAAGTCGCAGTTATAGGTCACCGCCTGGTTAAAGTCAACGTTGTAGTAGAGCTTGCCGTTAGTATTGAAGTCGGAAATCTTGTGGAAGAGGGCGCGGACAGGTTTTGCTTTGCCTTCGGCGGCACTCTTACCGATATTTGCCTGGACGTAATTAAAAAACTTAAAAGACGTTATGATATAAAGCGCGTGTATTACAGGGCGGCTTACACCGACGAAAAGGACGCCGTTGCCGACTACGTTGTAAGCTTTTTCGAGAAGAAGCATTTTGACGAAAGCGTAAGCAAAAAAGGCGTTGACGCGGTAGGTAAAAGATACCGTTTTATGATTGACGACTGCGACGTTCTTTTAACCTTATACGACCCTAAAAGGGAAAAAAGCGCAACCGCCGCCGCGGTTGCCTACGCCAGGAAAAAGAAGAAAAGAATAATCAACGTTTGGGACTTTATTTAAAAATGAAAGCCGCCGCGCGTTTACAACGCGCGGCGCTTGTGGTGTGTCCGCCGGGGCTCGAACCCGGACCGAAAGCGTCGGAGGCTTTTATGGTATCCAATTCCACCACGGGCACTTATATAT
>CAMWHW010000049.1 GCA_947174175.1 uncultured Clostridia bacterium
AAACTTGAAAATCAATCCAACCGCTACTATTCCCGAATACGGTTTTAAGTATTTCAGCGTCTTTTTCCTAAGGTTTTATCTTACGTAATATTTTACCGCGTTTTATGAAATAAGTCAATTGAGGGAGCGCGCCGCACGCCCACACCGCCGCCAGAGCTACGAATGCGCACGCCGCAGCAAAGGGCGCGAAACAGCCGAACCGCGCGGAGCACAGCGAAAACAGTGCCAGCGAACCGCACGCAAGCGGGCATAAAAAGCGCATAAATAGCTTGTTTGCCCCCTTTATATCCCTCTGCGAGGCGAAAAACACACACTCCGCGAACGCGATAAGTATTGCCGAAACCGAGCACGCCGCTCTGTCGCACGCGGACAGAACCTGCAACCCGAACGAGGAAAACAGCGGCAATAGCAGCGCGGAAGCAAGGCAGAAAATTGCGGGGGCGTATTTGATTTTTTTGCGCGCAATTGTTATTGCGGGAGTAGCGAGCGAAGCGAGCGAGTGCACCGCCACCACCGTCAGCACGGCATAGACCAGCGTGCCGAAAACGCGCGCGCCACCCCTGCTCTTTGCAACCGCGGCGACGACCTGCGGATATACGGTTAAAGCGCAGTTTATACCGTCCGTCTGCGGAAAGTACGAAACGAAGGGCAGCGTTGAAAACAGTGCGAGCAGGCACCCCGCGAAATTTGCGGCGACTATTATAAACGCCGTGCGCGGCACGGAGAAGTTACCCCCTTGCGCACGTGCGAACGACGGCATTACCCCCGCGGCAAGCGACAGCGCTAAAAGCGCCTGCCCGAGCGCGTCCGCCCATATGGAACCGCTTAGCAGCGCCGAAAAATTCAGCGACGAAAACGCGCCGCCGCGCACCATTCCCTTTACCGCCAGAAAGCAAAACATTGCAAGCGAAAGCCCGACGGACAGCCTGCCGGAAACCGAAAGAGCTTTCTGTCCTCCCCGCAATAAAATAAAGACGACCGCCGTAATAAGCACGGCAGTCACTATAAAAAAGACGGTCAACAAGTCCGCCTCCGCGCTTGCGAAGCAGGCGAATGACAGACACGCCGAACCGAGTTTTGAGGCAATGACCGCGTAATATAGCGCTATCAACGCCGAATTTGCCGCCGCAACGCGCATAATGAACGCCCACAGCTTTGCGCGCCGCGTATTGCCCGCGCGTCTGCCGAAGTGCAATTCCGCACACAGTAAGGGAAAGCAGACGAGCGCGAGAGCGGCGGCGTATGCGAATACGAAAGCCGCGCCGTAGCTTACGCACAGCGCGGGAAATCTGAACGCGTTGCCCAGCCCCGTTGCCGCGCCGACAGCCGCGAATAAGTTACTTTTTTTCTTGTCCGCCATAGTGTACTATTCTATGGCGCACGCCCTTAAAAAATGCTCAGCCGATAACCAGCTTAGCCGCGCCCAGCGCGCCTGCCAGGTTGCCCAGAGTCGCCTTGACTATCTTAACGGGCGCGTAACCCTGTCCGCCGAAAATCTTTGCGTCCAGCCGTTCCTGCAAGGGCGCAATCAGTCTTTCGCCCTGCTCGGCAACGCCGCCGCCCAGAATTACCGCCTGCGGACGGAATACGTTTGCAAGATTTATAATTCCGCACGCAAGGTTGTAAATATATCTGTCCACTACCTTTTTCGCCGCGCCGTCGCAGTCCGCGTATTCGAACGCCGTCCTGCCAGTAACCGTGTCGGGCGTATACGTTTTCCACATTGCCGAGGACTTATCCTCCTCCATCGCCTCGCGCGTGAATTTGATAAGCGCGGTCGCCGAAGAGTACGCCTCGAAACACCCCTTCCTTCCGCAGGTGCACTTTTCGCCGCCGTGAATAATTACCATATGTCCAATCTCCGCGCCGACGTTTTTGCCGCCCTGAAAGAGCTTGCCGTCAATTATTATTCCGCCGCCCACGCCCGTACCCAGCGTTATGAACACGCTGTCAGGATAGTCCTTGCCCGCGCCGTAAGCCGCCTCGCCAAGCGCCGCCGCGTTGGCGTCGTTGGTCACCTTTACGGGCAGCCCGGTAAGCGCCGATAGCCTTTGGGCAAGCGGATAATTTTTCAGACCGAGGTTGCCCGCAAACAGCACGGTGCCGTCGTCCGAAATCATACCCGCGCAGCCCACTCCGACAGCACACGCCTTGACCGCCGCCTTGCTCTGCAAATCAGCGCACAGCGCGGCGATATTCGCGCTCATGGCGTCGCCGCCGTCCGCACAGCCCGTGGGCGTCTTACCGTCGGCAATGACCTTGCCTCTTTCGTCTACCAGCACACCCTTTACGAACGTGCCGCCTATATCTATACCGAGATAATACTTCATATTACTCCTTGCAAAAAATTAACGGCGGCAGTCCCTTTTTCGGGAATTGCCGCCCGCATATGCCTTATTTCGTGCCCGTAGAGCCGAAGCCGCCCGCGCCGCGCACCGTGGAGGAAAGATCCTCCGCCTCCTCGAACTGCGCCGTGATATAGGGCGCAACGACCAGCTGAGCAACCCTTTCGCCGACCGCAACGACCTGAGCGGTTTCGCCGTGGTTGTGCAGCGCAACCTTGACCTCTCCGCGGTAGTCGCAGTCCACGACGCCCACCTTGTTTGCGGGGGCGAGATTGCGCTTGGAAGCAAGTCCGCTGCGCGCGTAGATAAAGCCCGCGTAGCCTACTGGAAGTTCGAGAGCAATGCCCGTGGGAATCATAACCGTGGTATGCGGAGCAACCGTAACCTCACTTTCAATGCAGGCGTACAGGTCCGCGCCCGCGGCGTATTCGCTGCCGTACGAGGGCAGAATTGCTTTTTGGTTTAACTTTTTAACGTTGATTTTCATAAGTATATAACCTTCTTGAATTTATCCCTCCGATTAGAAGCGAGCAAGACAAGGAGCGCGAGGAAAACCCGAAGGAGTTTACAATGAAGTAAATGACTGAGGGTTGCCGCAGCGCGACACAGTATTGCGATGCTTATAAACGGAGAACTATACGGGGGTTTCGTTATCCCACAATACTACTTCGTCCGTTTCCAACGATTCCTTAACCAAAATAGTACGCTGGTTTGACGAACCCTTGAAGCGCAGATTCAGATCCTTTAAGCTTTCGACGAACTTTCCGTCCACGAGAACGTCCAGAGTTTCCAAAATCGCCATAACGTCGTCGGGGTCGCCCTGCTTGCCCGTTAAAAGGTCGCGCTCGAAATCGTAACCCGTAAAGCACCAGAATGACTTGTGCGGATAAATCTTGCGCAGCCGCTGCATAAACGGCACCAGCGCTTTGGAATTTTCCGGCTCGAACGGGTCACCGCCCAGAAGGGTAAAGCCCTTAATGTGGTCGGGCTTCATAGCCGCTATAATCTTATCCTCGACCTCTTTGGTGAACGGCTGTCCGTAGTTGAAGTCCCAGGTTTCGGGGTTGAAGCAGTTCTTGCAGTGGTTGCGGCACCCCGAAACGTACAGGCTGACGCGCACCCCCGGTCCGTTGGATATATCAGTATATTTTATAGTTGCAAAATTCATAATCGTTTTTAAATAATTCGACTGCAAGCGGAGAGCTTGCAGTCGCGCATTTTAATTACAGATGAAGCACTCTCGCTTTGATTTCCTTTGTCTTGCCGACGTTCCAGAAATTTTCGCCGAGGTAACCGCACGTGCGGCGCGTTACGTTCATTCTGCGGTGGTCCTTGTTGTGGCAGTTGGGGCACTCCCACTCGTTGTCGGCGTTAATCTGAATTTCGCCGCTGAACCCGCAAACCTGGCAATAGTCGCTCTTGGTGTTGAATTCGGCGTACTGGATATTGTCGTAAATGAACTTTATGACGTCCTCCATAGCCGTAAGGTTGGCGTTCATATTGGGAACTTCAACGTAGGAAATAGCACCGCCCGAAGATATCTTCTGGAACTGGCTTTCGAACGTGAACTTGGAGAACGCGTCGATATCTTCGCGGACGTCCACGTGATAGCTGTTGGTGTAATAGCCCTTGTCGGTAACGTCCTTAATGGTGCCGAAACGCTCCTTATCGATGCGCGCAAAGCGGTAGCAAAGGCTTTCCGCGGGCGTGCCGTACAGCGCGAAACCGATATTGGTTTCCTTCTTCCACTTCTCGCAGTGCTCCCTGAGACTGTTCATGACTTTAAGCGCAAATTCCTGCCCTTCGGGAGTGGTGTGCGAAACGCCCTTGACGAGCTTTGTCACCTCGTAAAGTCCTATATATCCCAGAGATATCGAGGAATATCCGCCGAAAAGGAACTTGTCTATCTTTTCGCCCTTGTCCAGTCTTGCGATTGCGCCGTACTGCCAGTGCACGGGGGAAACGTCCGAAACGGTACCGAGGAGTGCGTTGTGACGGCACATAAGCGCGTCGTAGCACAGCTGTAATCTGTCCTCCAAAATCTCCCAGAATTTCTTTTCGTCACCCTTTGCAAGGATACCGCACTGGGGAAGGTTTATGGAAACGACGCCCTGATTGAATCTGCCCTCGAACTTGTAATTTCCGTTCTCGTCCTTCCAGGGAGAAAGGAACGAACGGCAGCCCATGGGCGAGAATACGTTGCCCTCGTAATTTTCGCGCATCTTCTTTGCCGAAATGTAGTCGGGATAGAAACGCTTTGCCGAGCACTTTGCGGCAAGCCTGGTAAGGTAGTCGTATTTGCCGCCCGTAAGATTGTTGTTTTCGTCCAGAACGTATACGAGCTTGGGGAACGCGGGGGTGATATAAACGCCCACTTCGTTCTTGATGCCCTTGTAACGCTGTCTTAAAATCTCCTCGATTATCATCGCGTTCTCTTCGATATACTCGTCGTTTTCGTCGAGATAGAGGAAAAGCGTTACGAACGGCGACTGACCGTTGGTGGTCATAAGCGTGTTTATCTGATACTGTATGGTCTGAACGCCGGCTTTGAGTTCGTCCCTCAGACGCATTTCGACGATTTTTGCCTTCTCTTCGGGGTTTTCGTCGCCGAACAGCTCGTCACACTGCTTCTGGTACTTGTCCTTGGTGCGGCGCAGATACTTGCCGAGGTGCGCGATATTTACAGACTGTCCGCCGTACTGCGAGGATGCAACCGAAGCGATAATCTGCGTAACTATGGTGCACGCCGTCTGGAAGGACTTGGGCGACTCGATAAGCTTGCCGTTCATAACCGTGCCGTTATCGAGCATATCCTGAATATTTACGAGGCAGCAGTTGAAAATGGGCTGCACGAAATAGTCCGAATCGTGGAAGTGAATTGCGCCCTCGTCGTGCGCCTTGGAAATATATTCGGGCAAAAGGATACGGCGCGTCAAATCACGCGAAACTTCGCCCGCAATGAGGTCGCGCTGGGTGGAAGCCGTGCGCGCGTTCTTGTTGGAGTTCTCCTCCATTACGTCCTTGTTGGCGTTTTTGATAAGAGAAAGTATGCTGTCGTCGGTGGTGTTCGCCTTTCTGACCAGAGCACGCTCGTAACGGTAGAGAATGTACGCCTTCATAAGACGGTACTTCTGCTGTTCCATCAGCTTCTCTTCCACCATATCCTGAATGTCTTCTACGAGCAGACGGCTTCTGTGACGGTTTGCGATTTCATCGACGATATTTTCAATCTGCTTTTCGGACACTCTGTCCTCGATATCAACCGCCTCGTTAGCTTTACTTATCGCCTTGATTATTTTGCTTCTGTCAAAGTCAACCGTAGAGCCGTCTCTTTTAATAACCTTCATTGCCTGTTCCTCTCCCTTAATCTTTTGTAATACGTAGTTCTTTTAACGTGGAACGCTTTCAATATATCACATATCTTGTTGTTTGTCAACAGTGAAAACACAATATATTGTATAATATTTAATAATGGATATGCGCGTACGCATATAAAATTTATAAAATAACGCCGCCGTCCTTCAAAGGCGCGCAACGGATAACATTATAGCCCGTCCCTATTTTTAAGTCAAGGAACTGACCACAATATCTTGTATGAAAGTTTTTAACATCTTTCAACATGTTGTATTTGTGAGTTTGAAAACTTTTAACAAAGCGTGCGAAAGGACGCAAATTAAGCCGCGCTTACGGTTATTTTGTCCCTTTTGGCTGATTTATTGCGGGAAAGCAGCAAATTCAACCTTTTTTACCGTAAATTCAACTTTTGGTTGAGCGGAAAAATTATACAACTTAAAGTTTAGATGTTATAATAATTACGTAAATGAATTTTAATCGGAGATAACTTATGGAAAATCTTGGAAATAAAATTTCAGAATACCGCAAACAACTAGACCTGACCCAGAAGGACCTGGGCGATAAACTGAACGTTTCACCGCAGGCAGTATCCAAATGGGAAAACGGTCAGGCGGAACCGGACGCCTCCACCATTAAAAAGCTGTGCGAAATATTTAAAATTTCCACCGACGAGCTTTTGGGCAACGACCCGCCCGTAAAGGAAATAGCAATAACCGCGGCGCCCGTACAACCCGTCGTAGAGCGCGTAGTACAGCCCGTAGTGCAACCCGTGGTTGAACGCGTGGTGGAACAGAAAATTATAAACGGCTACTGCGAGGAGTGCAAAAAGCCCGTCGGTCCCAACGAATACGTAGTAACGCATTCGGGGCGCGGCGGAAGCATACAGCATATCTACTGCAACGAGTGCAACGAAAAGCGCATACGCAGCGCGCGCATTTACGCATACGACGAATTTAAACGGCAGAATAAAAAGTCGCTGATTTTAGGCTCGCTGATTGCGCTGGGCGTGACGGCGCTGTTCTGCATTATGTTTATGGTGATAATAAAGCTCGAACCGCTGTGGGCGACGGGGCTGATTGCCGTGGGCGTCTTTATCTGCTGGCTGGCTTTCGGTATTCAGGTATTCTGGGAAGACAGCGTCGTTCCGGATATATTTTTCTTCTTTTTGAAATCGTTCACTTTCCCGGGAGTAATTTTCACGCTTGATCTGGACGGCATTATATTTCTTATATTGGTAAAGGTAGGCGGCGCGATTCTGTGCGCGATACTTTCCGTAATAGTGTTCCTGTTCGGACTGTTGTTTACGCCCATTGCATCAATATTTATCCTGCCCTTCGCGGCGATAAAGCGCGCATTCGAAGGCAGAAGCTTGAAAAAAGCCGCAAATTAAAGTAAACGATTAAGTATTTTCGCAAGTATATAATTATGAAACGAAAAATTCAATAGCGAGGTTACTTATGAAAAAGACTATTTTAACAATTGCAACAGCGCTGCTTGTGGCGGGAAGCGCGTTTACGCTGTGCGCCTGCTCCGGCGGCAATCAAACCGAAACTCCGCCCGACAGTACGCAGACCACACCGAACACACC
>CAMWHW010000050.1 GCA_947174175.1 uncultured Clostridia bacterium
GTTGACAACCGCACGATAAATAGATATAATTTCACTATAAAAAATTTACGCAGGAGATACTTCTATGAATTTGCCTGAAATGTTCGGCGAAAACGTATTCAACGACCAGGTGCAAAAGGAGACTTTGCCCAGCGAAGTTTACAAGGCTTTGCGCGCAACCATCGACGCGGGCAAGCGCCTCGATACTTCCATAGCGGGCACGGTTGCTTCCGCAATGAAAAAGTGGGCGGTTTCCAAGGGCGCGACCCACTACACGCACTGGTTCCAGCCCCTCACCGGGCTGACCGCCGAAAAGCACGACAGCTTTATAGAACCCGAGGGGGATAAGGTCATAATGCGCCTTACGGGCAAGAGCCTGACGGTTGGCGAGGCTGACGCTTCAAGCTTTCCTTCGGGCGGTTCGCGCGTGACCTACATGGCGCGCGGCTACACCGCGTGGGACCCCACGTCGCCCGCGTTCGTAAAGGAGGGTACGCTGTACATACCCACCGTATTCGTATCCTACACGGGTGAAACGCTGGATAAAAAGTCGCCCCTGCTGCGCTCCATGAACGCAATCGACAAGCAGGCAAAGCGAATTTTAGCGCTGTTCGGCAGGGAGTGCAAAAAGGTTTCCACTACGGTGGGACCCGAGCAGGAATATTTCCTTATCGACGAGGAAGAGTATATGCGCCGCAAGGACCTGCGTCTGTGCGGCAGGACGCTGTTCGGCGCGCCCGTATCGCGCGGGCAGGAGCTTGAAGACCACTATTACGGAATGTTGAAGCCGCGCATAGTCGACTTTATGCACGACCTTGACAAGGAGCTGTGGAGCTACGGCGTTTTATCCAAGACCAAGCACAACGAGGTTGCGCCCGCTCAGCACGAAATGGCGCCCGTATTCGGCACGGCAAATATCGCCGTAGACGCGAATATGCTCACCATGGAAATTATGAAGAAGGTTGCGCAGAAGCACCACCTTGCGTGCCTTCTGCATGAAAAGCCTTTCGAGGGCATAAACGGTTCGGGCAAGCACAACAACTGGTCCGTGTCCACGGACGACGGCTTCAATCTTTTAAACCCCGGCGACAAGCCCGAGGAAAACACGCTGTTCAAGCTGGTGCTTGCGGCGGTCATAAAGGCGGTCGACGACTATCAGGGAATCTTACGCGCGTCGGTTGCAACGGCGGGCAACGACCACCGTCTTGGCGCGAACGAGGCGCCCCCCGCAATCATTTCGGTATATCTGGGCGACCAGCTGGGCGCGCTCGTCAACGCTATCGTTAAGGGCGAAAATTACGTGCCCGTCAAGGCGGAAAAGGGCAGCATAGGCGTGCCCGAAAGCCCCATATTCCCCAAGGACGCCACCGACAGAAACAGAACGTCGCCGTTTGCTTTCACGGGCAATAAGTTCGAGTTCCGTATGGTCGGCTCGCAGGCAAACGTTTCGGACGCGAATATCGTTTTAAACACCATAGTTGCCGACGCGTTTGCAAAATTTGCAGACGAGCTGGAAGGCACCAAGGATATCGAAAAGGCGGCTAACAAAATTATTTCGCGCGAGCTTAAAGCGCACTACCGCATAATCTTCAACGAGGACGGCTATGGTCCCGACTGGGAACACGAGGCGGAAAGGCGCGGACTTTTGAATCACAAGAACACTGCGGACGCTGTGCCCGTGTGCTTCGAGGAGGACAACATTTCGGTATTCGTGCGCCAGGGCGTTTACACCAAGGGCGAGGCGATTGCGCGCGCAGATATTCAGCTTGAAAACTACGTCAAGATTATAAATATCGAGGCGCTGACTATGCTGGAAATGGCTAAGAGGGATATTATCCCCGCCGTGTCCGACTACGTTGCAAACCTCTGCACCAACATTGCGGCAAAGCTTTCCGTAAACGAGGAGCTCCCCTGCAAGGGCGAAAAGCAGACTGTTACCACGCTTTCGACTCTCAACGACGAGGTTTGCACGCTGTGCGAAAAGCTGGAAGGCGAGCTTAAAGGCATCAACCTTTCGGACGTCCGCGCGGCTTCGCAGGCAATGGCGCACAAGATTATTCCCGTTATGGAAGATATCCGCGCCCGTGTCGACAAGATGGAAACGCTGACCTCTTCGGAATACTGGCCGTATCCCACGTACTTCGATATGCTGTACAGTGTGAATAATTAACTCTCCGCTAATATGCTTCGCAATACGGTGTCGCGCTGCGGCAACCTTCGGTCATTTACTTCATTGTAAACTCCCTCAGGTTTTCCTCGCGCTCCTTGTCTTGCTCGCATCTTAACGGAGGATATGAGGTGTATAGTATGTGCGCCACGCGGCGTTTCGCCGCGGGCGCATTTTTTATTTTTCATAAGTTCATACTAAGTTTATGAATTTATCAAAATGTTTCAAATTGTTCTGGACGAGAACTTTCGACTTCCGCGGCTGCACTTCGCGCAGCGAATTCTGGTGGGGAGTGCTGGGCAACGCCCTGATAATGCTCGCTTTGCTTGCATTGCTTATAGTCAGCCTCACGTGCTTTACGCCTATGATAAACAATTTCAGCATAATTATGATGATTTTGTTCGGGCTGTTCTGCGTGGTGGAGCTGTGGCCCTCGATCACTCTGATTATCCGCCGCATGCACGACATAGGAAAAAGCGGCTTTTATATCTTCGTGTTGTTTATTCCCGTAATCGGCTATATCTGGTATATCTATCTCGTCACCCGTCCTGGCGTTCCCGTCAGGTACAAAAAATAATTTTTCAAATTTTTCCATAAAAACTCTTGACAAGTAAACTTGGCAATGCTATTATATGTTTGACAATAAAACTTGGCAAGGAGTTAACTATGGAAGAAAACGAACACAAGCCCGTTGAGGTTGAGGAAGAGGTACGGCAGCAGGGACTTTCCCGCGAGGAAATTCTTGCAATAAGCCGCAAGGAAAACAAGAACGGCGACGAAAGGGACGTTCAGGTTTACAGACAAGGTATGCAGATAGCGTGCAGTGTGGCTATAATTTTAGTCGGCATAATAACTCTCGTGCGCGTTATAATGGGCGACAACATACCCACTGAACTTTGGATAGTGTATATGGGTATGATGGCTACCTGGACTATCTACTATGCCGTAAAGTCCGGTAAAAACAAAGTGTTGTTTATATGTTGCGGCGTTCTGTGTTCGGTTTGTTTCGTGACTTTTACGACTTTATGGATACTGGGGCTTTGCGGGGTGGTCGTGTAAATGAAAGACAACGCGCCCAAACTGGAATTCAAAAACCGAATCAAGGAAGAAAGGCAAAAAGCGGGGCTGTCGCAGGGTGAACTTGCGCAGCTCGTCGGCGTTTCGCGCAATACCATTTCAAGCATAGAAACGGGGCAGTTCAACCCTACGGCAAAGCTCGCGCTCGTTCTGTGCATAGCTCTCAACAAAAAATTCGAGGAGCTGTTCTATTTCGAAAATAAATAAAATAATTTTTAACGCGGTGCGCACTTACGCACCGCGTTTAACTTGACTATGAGAGTATATTATTTTATAATATAAAAGTAATAAACTTCACGAGGTAAAAGCTTATGTTAACGAGTATTTGCGGTATCAACTGGGGTGACGAAGGCAAGGGCAGAATGGTCGACCTTTTGTCCCGTGATTTCGACGTGGTCTGCCGTTATCAGGGCGGCAACAACGCGGGTCACACCGTCATAAACGACAAGGGCAAATTTATTCTTAATCTGCTTCCCTCGGGTATCCTGCGCGAGGAAGTGGTTAACGTTCTGGGCTGCGGAATGGTTATCGACATAAAGCACCTCTGCGAGGAGATGGACAGACTGCGTTCCGCGGGCATTAAGATAACTCCCGCAAACCTTAAAATAAGCGACAAGGCGATTATAACCATGCCCTATAACGTTTTGCAGGACGTTATGGAGGAGGACAGACTGACCAAGGCGACGGGCAAGCCCTACGGCTCCACGCGCCGCGGCATTGCCCCCGTTTACGCCGACAAATATATGAAAAAAGCCTTCCGTATGGGCGAGCTTCTGAACCTTTCCCTACTGTATAAGCGCCTGCCCGATATCGTGGCGTGGAAGAATATGACCATTAAGGCTTACGGCTTTGACCCCGTGAAAGTCGACGATATGATTAAGTACTTCGAAACGTACGGCAAGCCTTTACAGGAGTATATTATCGACACGGGAATATACCTCAACAAGATGAACGCCGAAGGCAAGAAGATTATGTTCGAAGCGCAGCTTGGCGCGCTCCGCGATATCGACTACGGCATAGTTCCCTATACCTCGTCGTCGTCAACCATAGCGGCATACGCACCCATCGGCGCGGGCGTGCCCAACTTGAAGCTCGACAATTCGATAGGCATTATGAAGGCATATTCCAGCTGCGTGGGCGCGGGTCCTTTCACCTGCGAATACTTCGGCAAAAAGGCGGAGCGTTTGCGCGAGCTGGGCGGCGAGTACGGCGCGGCTACGGGCAGACCGAGAAGGGTGGGACCCTTTGACGTGGTTGCTTCCAGGTACGGCATTACGTGCCAGGGCGCGGACGAAATCGCGCTTACCAAGCTGGATATATTGGACGATTACGAGGAAATTGAAATCTGCACCCACTACGAATTGAACGGTAAGATTTTAGACGATTTCCCTTTCACCGACGTGCTGGACGAGTGCAAGCCCGTGTTCGAAAAAGTCAAGGGCTGGCACTGCGATATTTCCAAGTGCCGCACGGCGGACGAACTGCCCAAGGAAGCTCTGGACTACATACACCTTTTGGAAAAATTATGTTCGTGCAAGATTAAGTACGTTTCGGTCGGCGCCGAGCGCAACGCTTGCATAGTAATGCCCGACTGATTAAGATAAAAAATAAGCCGCGCACCGTATTGGTGCGCGGCTTTCATTTATTCGGGATAATAGCCGCCGTACCTCTTTGCAATTTCAATCAAATCGGAATCAGTTAAAAGTCCGTTTCTATATGCCGCGGGCAACGAATAAAATTCGCCCTTGTAATAGACGTCCATTTTTTGACTGCTGGGATAGGTTAAAATAATTTCGCCCACGTAATCATAAGTGATAACGGTGGCGTATAAAAGGCTGTTAGAGGTAATCATAACCGGGTAGGCGCCGTTATACTCGCCGTAGCTGTGAAACCAGACCGTATCGGTGCTGACGTTGTTCTGCGCGGCAAACACAGACTTAATTTCGTCGCTCGTGCGCTTTATTTCCGCCCACTTTTCTTCGTCTAAGCGGTACCAGTATTTGCCGCGTTTTGTGGCAATGTTAAACCAGTCGTCGTAGGTCAGAATACCTTTGTAGTAGGCGGTAGACGGCTCGTAAAACCTTCCGTGGTAATAAATTTCCATTTGGTGCGGCGTAGTGGGAAAAATAAAGGTTATTGCGCCTACCGTTTCGTAAGACAGCGCGTCGTTGTCGCCGCAGGCGTATACCGCGTAAATTGCGTCGCGGGTTTCGCACTTCACAAGCTCGACAGTGCTTACGTCCAGACCGTACTTTTTCGCAAACGTCGATTTAATTTCAATCTCGTATTCAGTTTTCGGCGTATCGGTTATCGGCGGAGTGGTATTTCCGTTCTTGTCCGTATCGTCTTTCCCAGGCGAACAAGCAGACAAAAGGCAGGTTGCGGCGCACGCCAGAATCAACGCCGCTACAAATTTCTTTTTCATATTTCTATTGTGCAACAGTTTGCCCCCGTTTGTCAATAGCTTTTTAAAACGCGTAAATTTATTGCTTTATAAATTGTTGCTAAATGCGGCGGGGTTGTGATAAAATATCCGTATGACGAGAAAGTTTTACAAGTTGCACGGAATAGGCAACGACTATATTTATTTCGACTGTATGAAGGAGCCGCTGGCAAACGTTGAGGAGCTGGCGGTGCGCCTTTCGGACAGACACTTTTCGATAGGCGGCGACGGCATAATTTTGTTGTGCCCTTCGCAAATAGCCGATTGCAGAATGAGGATGTTCAACGCGGACGGCTCGGAAGGTAAAATGTGCGGCAACGGCATTCGTTGCGTGGGCAAGCTTGCGCACGACCTCGGCTACGTCAGGGGCGAGAGGTGCACGATTGAAACGCTTTCGGGCGTAAAGACGCTCGATTTCAAGTTGGATAAGGACGGCAAAGTCGCTTCGGCAAAGGTGGATATGGGCGCGGCAATTCTGCGGGCGGACGAAATTCCTTCCACGCTGAGCGGTGAAAAGATAGCTAAGTATCCTGTGACCGTGGGCGGTGAGAAGTACGATATTACCCTCGTTTCAATGGGCAACCCGCACTGCGTGACTTTCGTTGCCGACCCCTATAAAGTCGAGCTGGAAAAGGTGGGACCGCTGTTCGAAAACAACGCGCTGTTCCCCGAAAGGATAAACACCGAATTCGTGCGCGTTGACGGGCGCAACGAGCTGACTATGCGCGTGTGGGAGCGCGGAAGCGGCGAAACCTGGGCTTGCGGCACCGGTGCGTGCGCGGTTGCGGTTGCGGCGGTGCTTAACGGATATGCGGATATGAACGCGCCCGTTACCGTTCATCTGCGCGGCGGCGACCTTACCATAACCTATACGGATACTACCGTGTATATGGAGGGAAGTGCCACGCTTGCCTTCACGGGGGAAGTGGAGATTTAAGGTAAAAATTTATATAAATTTAAAGCGGCATAATCTTGCAATTACGCCGCTTTTATGTTACAATGAATTATATTATACATGCAGTTGTAAATTAACCGGAGATAAAGTTATGACAAAGTACATTTTCGTTACGGGCGGCGTTGTTTCGGGCTTGGGTAAGGGCATTACCGCGGCTTCGCTTGGCAGGCTTTTGAAGTGCAGGGGTTACAAGGTTGCTTCGCAGAAGCTCGACCCCTATATCAATATCGACCCCGGCACCATGAGCCCCTTTCAGCACGGTGAAGTTTTCGTCACCGACGACGGCGCGGAAACCGACCTTGACCTGGGTCACTACGAAAGGTTCATTGACGAAAATCTGAATAAGTATTCCAACCTTACCACGGGCAAGGTGTACTGGAACGTTCTCAACAAGGAAAGAAACGGCGAGTACCTCGGGCAGACCGTCCAGATTATTCCGCACATCACCAACGAGATTAAGTCGTTCATTTACAACGTGGGCAAGACCACGAAGGCGGACGTCGTTATAACCGAAATCGGCGGCACGATTGGCGATATCGAAAGCCAGCCGTTTATCGAGGCTATCCGTCAGGTTGCGCGCGAGGTGGGCAGGGATAACTGCTGCTT
>CAMWHW010000051.1 GCA_947174175.1 uncultured Clostridia bacterium
GATAAAGATATGTATTAGAAATGATATATTATAGTTTAAGGTGGTTTTTGATAAATTTTATCGTTTTTTGTAATAATTTAACGCGTACAGTAATACTTTTTTATGACAAGTACCCTCAAAAACGTTGACAACGGTGTTTATAACTATTATAATGATTTTATCACGGATAATGTCATATCGCGCATTGCTTGTCGATAAGTCCGTGAAAGAGATATAAAAATGAGTAAATTTTCACTTAAAAAGTTAATAGCTACGGCTTTATCGGTCACGGCGGTTGCAGCTCTGTCCGCGGGTGCGGCGGGTTGCGTTCGCAAGTCGACCGATTTAACCGAGCCCGATAATATAGAAATTACCAGGCTTACGCCCCCGGACGACGGCAGTCTTCCCACCGCGCACACCTGCGCGGAAAATCTGGCGTACATAGTTTCGGTATTCGATTCGCAGGAGCAGTATCATTCCTATTCGTACGGCGTAACCGCGGCTTCAATCGCAACGCAGACCACGCGTAACTTCCGCGATTATAAGAACGGCGTGCTCTTAACGACCGACCTCACCTATTCGTCGATGGTCAAGAGCGGCACGCAGACCTGCACGGTAAAGAACGCCGAAGGCGGCTACGAAGTTTATTTCCGCACCAGCGAAGCGCCCCAGGCGGACACCCTGCCTTCCCAGGCTGTGTGGAGCGAGGAAGCCCCCGTTTTCTTTAACGAGCGTTCCTATCACTACACCTACGGTCTGCTTCCCAACGAGCTGTTCAACTACATTGTTAACGAAAACAACATTATCGACAGCGAGCAGATTAAGGTAAACGCGGACGGAACCTACACGCAGAATTTTACGCTGGACCCCGTTGCTTCAACGTATTTCTACCAGTTCGGTATGAAGACGAGGGGCGGACTGAGCGGCTATCCCGAATTTCAGAATATAACGTTCTCCGTCACGTTCGACGGCGGCTGGAAAATTCTTTCGGCAAACATGCACGAGGTTGCCAACGTCAACAAAGGTATCGTAGTTTCCTCGGTTTCCGACTTTGCTACCGAGTACTGGTACGGTGACGACCACTTCGATAACGAGCACTACGGTTATTACGAAAGCTATTACAAAAAATATCTCGGCGACGACAGCCTGGAACAGGGCGGTTCTACCGACGATAAGCCGGTAATGGACGTTACCAACGTTCTTTCAAACGGCTTCTCGCAGATAATGAACGGCGGCGCGCAGTTCGAAATTGCCGTAAATCTCGGCAATAACTCCTACGTGGGCTATGCGTTCGTATCGCTCGATTTGGCCGACCCTCTCGGCACGCTGGTTCTCAACCTCAGCCTGGGCAAGAGTCTTAAAGAGCAGACGCTGTATATCGAGTACGAAAACGGCGAAATCGCGGCTTATTACGGTAAGGACTTCGCTCTGAGCGGCAACCTTGCCGAAGTCAAGCTTGCCGTAGGGCAGTTCGGCGACGTCATAGATAAAATTACGGCGGCGTTCGGCAAGGGCGGCGATAATGCGCAGACCGAAACCGCGCAGACCGCGGACGAAGGTTCCGACCCCGTTTCCGAGCTGATGAATTCCATGGTGCTCACCGCGGGTGAAAGACAGGCGGTGCTCACTCTCGATACCGACGACCTTTTGGGGCTGGGCATAGGCATTAACGCAAGGCTCGTATTCGGCATAAACAATAACGTTATTACCTTCCGCGGCGGTTCCGTGGGCGGTCTGTCTGTGGGCGGCGAAAAGGTCGATTTGGGTCTGACCATTCTTACCACTACGGCTTCGAGAATAACCCGTCCTTCCGAAGAGGAGGGTGCAAACCTCGCGGAATATATAGCGGACGTTCATTCGCTTATCGGCGCGGACTTACTTAAAGTTACGGCTAATCTGCGCGGCGACCACGAAAAAGTTAAGATTGCCGGTCTTAAAGGAGTAAACGCGGAAGTCACCGCTTACATCGATATCTGCGGCGTAACCGTGGGTGCTGACGCGGACGTTTCCTATACGTATCTCGGTCACAAGATTTCCGCAACGGTCGGCGTCTGGTACGGCTACGACCCCGCAGGCGACGGCTACGGCAAGGCGGTTGTAAGCTTAAAGAAAATCAACGGCGTGCCCGTCAATATAAATTTAAAGTGCGATATCAAAGAGGTTGCGGAAGCGGTTACTCAGCTTCTGACTTTGCCCGAGGCGGAAAGCGCTTCGAGCGACGGTCTTATCAGTATCGTTAACGGCGCGCTTGCAACCGATTTCTCGGGACTGCTAACCGAAGTTTACGCAGACAAGGCGTCCATTAAAATCGGCGTGAGCGTCGATTCGCTGCTTGAAGCGTTCAACGTGGACGCGGGCGTAAAATTCGGTTCGTGCACGCTTAAATATCAGAGGGGCGAGGGCGTTTACGGCGGTAGCCTTTCGGCAAGTCTGCCCGCGCTCGGCTTCGATATGAGCGTGAGCGGAGCGGACGGCGTAATCGAACAGCCCGATTTGGAAAGCTGCGTGGATCTGACCGACCTTATCAATACCGCTGGTGCGGTATGGAACGAGGTCGCAAGCGTAATCGAAGAGCAGAGTATTGCGTTCGAAATTGCGCGCGGCGAAGCGTACCTTTCACTGGACGGCATAGTAGTCGATATCTGGGGCGGTGGTGAAGTCAGCTGGAAGAAGGGAAGCGAATACGTTGCACTTGACCTTTCAATGTCTATTACCGAAAAGGCTTCGGACGTTGCAACCTTCAAATTAATTTACGACAAAAACGCCGACGGTACACCGCTCGTTAAAATGGCGCTCAACGAAGTAGGGCTTGAAATTTACCGCGACGATATCGATTCGGTAACGGCAGGCTTCAACGATATATATAATAAGGTAAAGGGACTTTTCGGCGCGGATACGCAGACGGCGGCTCTTGCGATAGCAGAAAACGACGAAGTTTCGGGCAACGATAAGCTTATGTCGGCGCTCTTCGGACTGCTCGCTTCGGACAAATGGGTGGGCGTTATCAACGACTTTACTCTGACTTCCGACGGCAAGTCCGTAGCTTTGAAATATCTTGCCGAAAACGCGGCAAGCGTGGAGCTGGGCGCGGACGGCGCGCTTACGCTTTACTACCAAGCGGCAATCGGCGAAAGGTTCACGATGGGCGGCGGCGTTACGGCTACCTCGGTTACGGGCAGTCTTATACCCGCAATCGAAAGCGCGTTCGAAAGCTGCAATATGTCCTCGTCTAAGGACGGCAGCGCTGGCTTCGTCCGCCTTGCGTACGACTTCCTGTTCGAGGCAATTTCCTCCGTTTCGGTTGAAAATATTCTCGGTTCGAGCACCTACGCGGTACAGTTCAGACTGGACGGCGACAACTGCAATATCGACGGACTTGAAGGCGTTTATATAGGCGCGGAAATTTACGTCACGGGCGAAAAGGGCGAGCAGGGCAAACTTGCCGAAGCCAACCTGGATATAGACGCCGCTGGCGTTATAATAAAGCTCAACGTAATAACCGAAAGGCGCGGCAACAACACTCACTTCTATATAAATTTAAGTCAGGTTGCGGATATAAAGCTTCCCGATTTGAAGATGGTTGCAACGCAGGAAAGCTTGTTCGAAACCTTTGAAGTGCTTTTCGATACGCTCAATAACACCAATATTCTCGAAGTGCTGGGCAAACTTCTTGCAACCGACGATAATACTCAAAAAACGGAAAGCGGTGAAAGCGCAGTCGTTATAAACGACGATATTAAGGGCAAACTTGCCGCACTGCTTACCAATATTCTTGATTTCAATTTCAGCAACGCGGTAGTGGCAACCGAAACCGAAGGCGTGCTTACGGCGACTATCGACCTTGACAACGTGGTTAGCCAGCTCGGCTTCAACACGGGCAAGCTCGGCACGGTGGAGGCGGTTATAAACCACAACAGCCATTCCATGAAGACCAGCGGTAAGACGCTGGTTGCCGACGCGGACGGCAACGAGGAGTTGAAGGAATGGATATCTCTCTCCTCCGACCTGACCGCAAGGCGCGACTATTCCAAGTTTGAAAGAGCGGACTATATCTCGATAGAGTTCTTACCCACTCTGATACAGGATATCGTAAAGGTTGCAACCAGGGACGGCGAGTTGCGCACGCAGTATACTCTGAGCGGCAGCATAACCGCAAAAATAGTCAATATGCTTGACGTCAATATCGATACCATAACGGTAACGGCGGGTATTGACGACCAAAGCGGACTGGTAGTAAACGCGGTAATGCACGTCAAAGAAACCAAGGTTCTTGGTATGGGTATTGCCGAGGGCACGGCGGGCATAACCTACCGCAACGGACTGCTTACCCTTGCAAGAGGGCTGAACACTTCGACGCCAGAATACAAGATAATGACCTTCGACTACTTTATGGACCATATGCTTTCCAAGGACTCCGTTCTTGAATGGCTGTTCAACATAAGCGGTTGGAATCTTATAATGAGCTTTGTCAAGGCGGACGTCAATTCGGGGCTGACCACCACGCAGGACGTTTATCTGTATAACAAGACCGAGCAGAAGACCGAACAGGAAATTTCCATGTACGATTTCGTAGACGCGCTCCGCGTAATGACGGACGGCAGACAGACGGCGGTGTTCGGCAACTATTCCGCGCTGGAAAGCGATTTGGGCGTATACGATAACTATTACGGTTTTGCGCTCAACGCGGGTGCGGTGACAAACGGCGTGCTCACCAAGCTCAACGCAGCGATAACGCGTACGGACGCTGGTCTTGACAGCGTAAAGGCGAGCGGCGCAATTCAGAGCTACGTGACCTTTAACGCAAATCTGAAATTCAACTGCGACTGGTCGGAAGAATACGAAACCGGCACGGCGCTTTCAAGCGGCAAGACCGCACCCGATCTGTACGGCAAGGCAATGGCGGAAGCGGAAAAGGCAAACAGCCTTCCCGATTTCGATTATTTCGTAAAGAAGCCAGAACAGGGTTACGACCAGAAGTTCGGCTGCTTCTCGGTAACGGGCGGCAATAGCGGCTATTCGTTCGCTACGGAATACTCCAACGTTCTCTATTCGCACAAGCTCACCGTCGTGGGACTGAACGGCGAAAAGCAGGAGATGGAAGTAAGACACGGCTCCACCGTATATCTTTACGATAACGCTTCGCCCGTATACGCGGACGCGGCTAAGACCGAACGCCTGCTGTACACCACCGACGATAACGGCGGACTGAGCGGCACGCAGTTTATAATGAACGGCGATACGGTTGTTTACGCGACTACCGCAAAGAGCGTCACCGTAGTCGTTCATAACGGCAGCGAGGAGTACGTCGTAAATTCGTTCGCAGGCGACAAGGTTCCCGTTTCGGTTACCGGGCTTGAAACCATTCAGGTTCCCGTTTACGAGGACGGAACGCCCGTCGGCGCAAACGACGTTATAGACGGAACGCAGAATACCATACATATCTACGGCACGTTCGTTAAGAGCGAAACGGTTATTAACTTCGTCAGGTACACGTTCAACGCGGAAACGCTTTCCTATGTGGCAAGCGGCAAAGCGGCTGGCTTTAACGATTACTACTCCGTAAAGGGCAACACTCTCGTGCTTGAAAACGAGATAGGCGGCTACCCCGTAACTGCGATTGCGGCAAACGCTTTCGCCAATACCGAAGGCAAGGCAATAAAGAGCGTGGTGGTTCCCGAAAATATCGTGACCGTAGGCGAAAACGCATTCCTTGACAACGTCGATATGGAAAGCGCGGTATTCCTTGCGGAAAACGTAACCTTCCTCGGCAGCGACGGAAAGAACCAGACTATGCCTTTCTACGGCTGCTCGGTAAGCGGTAACGATGAGCAGACGGCTCTGAAAGTTTACTACAACAACATAACCGCAAGCGGCGGCAACTGGAAACATTTCAGATACGTATCTAAGGTATTCTCGTTCAACTTCTATATCGGCGACAACGGCGGCGCGGTTTACGGCAAGAACGGCTGGCAATACGTCGACTGTAAGGTAAACGTAGACCTGAACGGCGTAGTAGGCAGCACGCTTACGAACGAGGCGGTTGAAAGTATTCTGGGCGGCTATTTCCCCTACGTGACTGCGGGCGCATATGCGGGCAGTGCTTACGAAACCACGGTCAACAAGGCGCTGGAAGCGGGGCTTGCGAATATGAGCTTCACGAGGGGCGGCGTGACGTATATGTGCGATTATACCGTAACTGCGGCGACCGAGAACGGCAGGACGACTGTAACTTATAACGTTACCTACAAAAAGACGGCTGAAATTTACGTCGACAGCAAGCTGGCTTTCAGTATGTTCGGTACGGATATTGCGGCAAATACGCTTACCAAAATGAACGTTCCTCTGGACGGCGACGATATAAATCTTCCCGAGCCCTCGCACGCAACATATTGGTTTAAGGGGTGGAGCCAGAAAGAGGAAGACGGCAAGCTTATTTACACGGCAAGCTGGGAAGAAAAGGCAAAGTTTAACCTCACGATTAAGTTAAAAAGAGGCTTTACCGACACCAACAGAGTTCACGTTATAACCAACGGCGTGAAGCCATCCGAAGGCATAAGGATAAACGGCGGTTCCGGCTCTGCCGCAAACGTTACGACTATCGTCGTGTACGAGGGTCAGGTTGAGTTCAGTATTGCAAACGACGAGCTTATGATAACTACGGGCGATAAAACTTACGTTATATACGTCAACGCGGCTGAAATTACGGGTAAGGATAAAAACACCAAGCGTAGCAATCTGAAATCAACTCTGACGGGTACGCAAAACGTTTCTGGTAACATAGAATTGACTTTAAGTTATTAATAAGTTAAAGGTAAGTAAAACTAAACGCGGCGCGCGGCTTTTAAAAAGCCGCGCGCTTTAATATTTACCGCCGATTAAGCATAAACTATCATATGAAACTTTTGCAGCAGATTTTAAGGGAAGCGGGCGCTGATCTGGATAAGTCGTTCACGGTAATTCCCTCGTTTGGCGGTTATTTCAAGTCGGTAAAGCGCGTTGAAGACTACTCACCCGAGCGCATAGTGCTCTCGCTAAACAAGATGCGGTTGACAGTGGTGGGCGAAAAGCTTATAATAGACAAGTATTTTCAGCAGGACTTGCTCATTCGCGGTAATATTTCGGGGGTAAGCTTTGAATAATATCGTCGAATTTT
>CAMWHW010000052.1 GCA_947174175.1 uncultured Clostridia bacterium
GCCCTGCACACCGTGGAGCATATTCTTTCAACTGTATTACGCAACTCAGATAAAAAGGACGACGTTATTTATTTCGGTCCCATGGGTTGCCGAACTGGTTTCTACCTTCTGACGGTCAACCTCGATTACGCGCAGGTTTTGGAGCTTTTGAAGCAGTGCTTTTTGGTTGCGCTCACCTTTAAGGAAGTGCCGGGAAGCAAGCGCGAGGAGTGCGGAAACTATCTGGAACACGACCTTGACGGCGCGCTGAAAGAGATTGGCGCGTACCTTGAAATACTGAGGTTAATATGATACAGCTGGGTGGAGGCTGGGACGAGGCGCTTGCGCCTTTGTTCGCCGACGAAAGATACAAAAAAATACGCGAGTTTTTGAAGCAGGAATATTCGACGCACGTCGTATATCCCGATATGTACGACCTTTACAACTGTTTCCGCTTTACGCCGCTTTCAAACGTTAAAGCCGTGATTTTGGGGCAGGACCCCTACCACGAGCCGGGGCAGGCGCACGGGCTGTGCTTTTCGGTTAAACCCGGCGTGCCACTTCCCCCGTCGCTGCAAAATATCTATAAGGAAATCGAAAGCGACTTGGGCATAGTCGAGCCGAAGTGCGGCGATTTGACCAAGTGGGCGCAGCAGGGCGTGCTGCTTTTGAACACCACGCTGACCGTGCGCGAGCATATGGCGAACAGCCACTCCAAATGCGGCTGGGCGTGGTTCACCGACAGCGTTATAAAGCTGATTTCGGATAAATGCGAAAACGTAGTATTCATTCTTTGGGGCGGCAACGCGCGCGGAAAAGCGCCCCTTATAGATAGGCACAAGCACCTTATCTTGCAGTGCGCGCACCCTTCGCCCCTTTCCGCTTACAACGGCTTTTTCGGGTGCAAGTTCTTTTCGAAAACAAACGAATATCTTTCCGCTCACGGCAAACAGCCGATTGACTGGGATTTGAATTAGGAGAAAATTATGAAGTATGTAGTAGTACTTGGCGACGGAATGGCGGATTGGAAGATAGAAAGCCTCGGCAACAAAACGTGCTTAGAAGCCGCGAACACCGTAACCTTGAATAAGCTTGCCCCTCTTTCCGAAGTGGGGCTTTGCAAGACCGTTCCCGACGGAATGAAGCCGGGCAGCGACGTTGCCAATATGTCCGTTCTGGGCTTTGACCCCCACCGTTTTTACACCGGGCGTTCGCCCCTTGAAGCCGTTTCCATGGGCATAAAGCTGACCGATACGGACGTGACTTTACGCTGCAATCTGGTCACTCTTTCCGACGAGAAAAATTACGAAGATAAAACCATGGTCGATTATTCTGCGGGCGAAATTTCCACCGAGGAAGCCGCCGAACTTATCGCATACTTGAAAAGCAGTCTGGATAACGAACGCTTTACGCTGTATTCGGGCATTTCATACAGGCACTGCCTTGTAGTGAAAAACGGCGTGACGGGGCACGATTTGACCCCTCCGCACGACATTTCCGACAGAAAGATAACCGAACATCTGCCCAAGGGCGAGCTGGGCGCCGTCTACCTGGAAATGATGAAGAAGAGCACCAAACTGCTTGCCGACCACCCCGTAAACAAAAAGCGCGTTGCCGAGGGCAAGCGCCCCGCCAACTCCATTTGGCTGTGGGGCGAGGGCACCAAACCCGCGCTCAGCCCGTTTGAAAAGGCGCACTCGCTTAAAGGCGGAATTATCTCCGCGGTAGACCTTGTCAAGGGCATAGGTATGCTTGCGGATATGCGCGTTATCGAGGTTGAAGGCGCGACGGGCAATTACGACACGAACTTTAAGGGCAAGGCGGAAGCCGCCGCGGAAGCGCTTATCGGCGGACTCGATTTTGTGTATATCCATATTGAGGCGCCCGACGAGTGCGGTCACCACGGCGACGTTGCGCACAAGATTTATTCGATAGAGCAAATTGACAACGTGGTTATTCCCACGCTGTGCGAAAGACTGGAAAGTGCGGGCGAGGAATACGCCATTCTGGTTACTCCCGACCACCCCACTCCCTGCGCGTGCAAGACGCACGTTTCCGAACCCGTGCCCTACCTTATTTATTCCAACGCGAAAAACCTTAGTAATGGCGCGGTGCGCTACACCGAGGACGAAGCGAAAAAGACGGGTACTTACGTTGCAGACGGTTACAAGCTGATTGAACGCCTGCTTGCCGTTAAGTAAAATTCAAACAAAATAAAAGCCCCGACGGTTTAACCGTCGGGGTTATTTTAATTGGCTTCGAGCTGTTTCTTTTCCTTTTTAAAGGTTTCGGTGGTCTGGTCAATCATCTGCTTCTGCGCAGGCGTAGGCGTATAATAGCCGCGGCTTGACATCTGGCTGAAAAGCGAGTACTGGTTTTCCGCAACCGAATTGAGGTGCGTGGAAAAACTCTTTCTCAGGCTCTTGGAACTGCCCTCGAACAGTGCGGTCGTATAGAACGACATAAGCTGTTTTTCGCTTTCGAGCATATCCTGAATTGCGTCTTTTTCGTTGAGCTGGGTGTTCATTTTGGTCAGTTTCATTTGCCTTAACCTCCTATTACCTTTAAAAGTTCGTTATATCTTCTCTGGTGTTCGTCGGCTATGCGGCACATACATTCGGCAAGGTCCGGGTCGGTAAGCGACTTGGAATACGCCCTGGCCTTTTTGCAAATCAGCCCTTCGAAGGTGAGGGCGTCGGCAATCATAGTAAGTTCTTTTGACGTCAATTGTGTCATAAATAAATACCTCCGAAAAAGTTATATCCCTTTTTCGGAGGTTTATACATTTTTTATCTTTAAGACTTATTGGGCAATTCGCCGAAGATATCCACTTCGTTTGCGCTGTGCGCCTTTATCGCCTGATAGTACGGGTCGTTAGAAAAATCGCGCTCCTTTTCGTAGCTGCCGCCAAGGCTTTCAATCGCGTATTTGAGTTCCTGGTATTCGATAAAGGTTATGCCCTCCTCGTCAATCTTGTCCAGGAGATATTCGAGCGCACGCTCGTCGCCGTACGCTGCCAGATAGCTTGCGTGCATGGGCACGTCGTCACCCGTGCGGAATTCCTTTATAAGTATATCGAAAATGCGTTCGTCGCGCATTACGCAGCGCGAGAGTATTTCCAGCATATATTCCCTCTGCACGCCCTTTTTGTAGAAGTCGAGCGCCTGCTCCTTTACGTCGTCGGCAAACTCCTTTACGTTGTCCACGCAGGTGTTGCGGACATCCTCGCTTTCCGAAGTCGTCAAAAGGCGCATATATTCGGGGAGTGCTTCTCGGCTGGCGCCCAGAAGATTGAGCGCGTATGCAATTTCGTCCTCCGTGCCGCTAAGTAAGGGGATAAGTAGTTTTTCGGGCTTTCTGCTCTCTATGGCGTTGCACAGAAATTCGCTTACCGCAACGCCCTGCTTTAAGTGCGCGCGGAGCTGTGCGACCAGCTGATTGTCGTCCATATCGGCATAGTATTGGTTGGGCGACTTGCCGAGCGACTTAATTACCGTGTCGCCGAAGCGCGCGTACATTTTGGGAATGATGTCTTCCCATTCCTTTTCCCTGTACTTGTCGGCGTTTTTCTTTACGTACTCGGACAACTTTTCGTCGAACATTCCGTCGAAATCGTAGAGCTTCATTTAACCAACTCCAAAATTGAATTTACTTTTTCCTCGCTTACGCCGAAGAAAGAGCATAACTGTTCGTCCTTTAAACCACTTTCCTTAATTTCCGAAAACTTCATTATGGCGGCGGCAAGCACGGGCACCGAACGGCAGACGTCCAGTTTGCCCTCTCTTTCCAGCCGCGTGTACAGCTTTTCGGTTGCGGCGCACAGCATAAACGGGTACTCCGGTTCCAGCATGGCAAACCGCGAGAACGCCAGTCCGTACGCGCGCAGGAAAGTCTTTTTCTTGTTCTTCCCTATTTCCAGCGGAACGAGCGTGACTTTTTTGTAGAGGTTGCAGACGACCAGTCCGTACTCGCCCTCCCTGTTCTGCTGAACGAGAGCGCTGAGCGCTTCCAGCTTTACCCCGTCCTGCAAAAACGCGTCTAAAAGAATGTCGCGCACGGTATCTTCCAGACCGCCCTTGACGGCGCTCATTGCGCCTAAAAGTTTGAGCTCGTACGAGCCGTTGTTGTCGCCCTCGTCAAAGCACCAGTGCACCATACCAGTGACGTCCGCTTCCTTGCACAGCTTTTGCGCCTGCTTGTCGCCAAGACGGCAGAACGCCGTTAAAAAGCTTATATTCGCCTCGCACTCGGCTTTGGGAAGGCGGTAAAAATATTCAAGCTTCTTGCGCTCGTCCGCATGCTTTTTGGCTTCGCCCGTCGCAAAAAAGTGCCAGTAGTCCGCGGTGACCGCGTTGGGGTATATGGTGAGTAGCGTATCGAAAATTTCCAGACCCTTTTCCGCCCTGCCCGAATTGTAAGCCGCAACCGCCTTGAAAAATAAGAGCGAACAGTCGTAGGCAAATCTGTCGTCCAGGTGCGAGAAAATCGAAAACGCCTGCTCGTGCATGCCGTTTTCGCAGCATACCGTGGCGATTTTGTAAAGCTCCTCGTCCTCGGTCGGGTTGATGGCAAGCAGCCGCAAAGCAAGCTCCTTTGCCTCCTCGGTTTTGTGCTGCTGGCTCTTAACCGCGGCAAGGGTGGTAAGCGCCTGAACGTTGTCGGGGTCGCGCTTTAAAATGCCAAGGCACTCCTCTTCCGCCTGCTCGTTTTTGTCGCTTATGACGTTGCACATTGCAATATAGTTGCGTGCGGCAAGATATTTTTCGCTTCTTTCGTCAACCTTGTCGAACTCCGCCACGGCGTCGTCGAACTGGTTTTTCTTCATATATTCCACGCCGCTTTCCAGCTCCTTGGAATAGTCCACGAGGTGGGGCGGATAGGCAAACCGCAGCGGCGGTTTTTCGGTCTTTAAAAAGGACTCTATTATTTCCTGTCTGTTCTGCGGGGTGAGCTCGCTGTCCGTTTCCATTAAAAGCTTATTGTAATAGAAGGCGGCAAAGCTGTCCATGCCCATATTCATAAAGCTTACGGCAATACCTTCGTAAGCTTCGGCAAGGTCGGCGCCGTCGCCCGCGTAATCGAGGTACTTGAACCAGCCGTTAATGCACTTTTCGTACAGACCCATGTCGTCAAACGCTTCGGCGTACAGCATATAGGAGTCCTCGTCGTTGCCGTTGAGTACCGCGTTTTTATTCAGCATTTTCAGCGCCGCGATATAGTCGTGGTCCTCCACGCAGTCAGCCGCTATGGAGATGAGCCTGTCGGCGCTTAAATCTATCCGGTCCGTCTTGTTCATTTACTTAAAAAATTTCCTCTATACGCTTTCTTCCGTATATGTAATCTTTGTTGCAATAGTGGCAATGCACCTTGACTTCGCCCAGCTCGTCGCAGATTTTCAAAAGCTCAGCTTTGCCCACGGAAGCCAGCACATCGCGTATTTTCTCTTCCGAACAGTTGCACTTGTATTCGGGGAAAAGCGTTGAGACTTCGCCGCTGACGTAGGGGCGGAATACGTCTTCGAGAATAACCTTCGCGTCGGTTAAGACTTTATGTCTTCCGGCAATAGAATCGCGGTCTTTAAACTGGTCGAAAACGTTAGTCGCTTCCCATATCGAGTTTTCGGAAGCGCCGGGAAGAAGCTGCATAACCACGCCGCCCGACCAAACGCATTTGCCGTCGTTGTCGAACTCTGTGGAAAGTGCAACCGCAGTGGGTATCTGCTCGCTCTGTCCGAAGTAGGTTTCCAAAATTTCCGAAATATCGTCGGATAATATTTCGCACGTTCCCACGAAGGGGCGCGTTGAAAAGCCGTCCTCGCGCACTACGGTGAGAGCGCCGCACTTTAAGGTGTGCGAGCACGTTCCGTCCGCATAGCCGCGCATGTGCAAGTCCGCGTCCGCCGAAACGGACACCGCGCCGTCGCCATCCTTTGCCTTTACGGTTAGCGAAACCGAGCCGCGCGTGCTCTTTAACGACGAAGCGATATACGCGCCGCAGGTTAAAAGCCCGCCCAGAAGCGCAGAAGCCGCGGGCGTGGTTTTATGAATTTCCACCGCCCTGTTAACCAGTTCGGTCGTTTCGAGAACGGCAAGCGAAACCTGTCCGTCACATATAAGCGTGCGCAAAATTTTATCCATCTTCCGTCCCCTTTTTTATTTTTTGAAAGCCGCAAACTGTATGCGTTCGCTCTTTTCGCAGCCCAAATGTCCTTCGCACTCCACGCGCGCAAAACCCGCTTCGCGCAGGGCGGAAATAATTTCCTCCTCGGAATGAGCGTACTGAATATGCGTTTCCTCGCGCCGTTCGTATCTGCCGTCCGCCTGCTTTATAAACAAGGTCAGATCCATCTGAACGCCGTCCTTGGTCTGCTTGTTGAACCAAAGATAGGAAATATCCTCCCCGTCCTCGCCGAAAAGATTTTCGCCGATAATATTGCGTATTTTGTTTTGACTGCTGATATCGAAAAAGAACGCGCCGTTTGCATTGGTGGCGGCATATACGCGCGCAAAAGCCGTTTTAAGCTTATCTTTGGGCACGTAGTTAATGCAATCGTTGACCGCCGTGCAGAAATCGACTTTTCGGCACACTTTCAGTTTGGTTATATCGCCGCATAAAAATTCACAGCGGACGCCTTCTTTTGCCGCCTTTTGCCGCGCAACAGAAAGCATACTTTCGGAAACATCGATTCCGTCCACCTTATAGCCTGCCTTGTTGAGGGCGCGTGTAAAGTAGCCGTTGCCGCAACCTATGTCCAGTCCGCTGGAATAGCTGCCCGCACTTTTTATTCTATTTAACAAATACTGCGACCATGTTAAATAGTCGCAGTCTGCGTTTAAATATTCGAACCAGCCGCCCAAAGCGGAATAACTTTTTGCCATATAAACTTATTTGGAA
>CAMWHW010000053.1 GCA_947174175.1 uncultured Clostridia bacterium
TTATATATCTATTTGGTAAGTTTTTTTTCTATAAGCGCAATTATGCCGTACATACCGCCCGCCAGCAGGCAGAGAATGAAGGTAGACGTCATAACCAAATCGAGCTTGAATACCTGACCGCCGTATACGATTAAGTACCCCAGACCAGCGCGCGAAGCGACGTATTCGCCCATAATCGAACCGATCCACGCCAGACCGACCGCGACCTTTAAGGTGTTGATAAGCGAGGGGAGAGACGCGGGGATAATCAGTTTGAAGAGTATCGCCTGCTTGCTTGCGCCCATTGCCCTCATAAGCGTCAGCTTGGTCTTGTCGACCGACAGAAAGCCCGTAAGCGTGTTCATTATGCACACGATTATCGCAACCAGCACGGTCATAAAGATTATGGAGGTGTAGCCAGTGCCTATCCATATGATAATCAGCGGACCCAGCGCAATTTTGGGCAGGGAGTTCAGAACGACTATATACGGCTCGAAAACCTTTCTCACGGCGTCGCTCATATACAGCAGGACGGCTATCGAATAGCCCAGCACTACGGCGATTATGAAGCCTATCAGGGTTTCCAGAAGCGTTATGCCTATGTGCGAAAACAGCGTGCCGTTTTTGTAAAGGTCGGCTATGGTTATGCACACGCGCGAGGGCGAGCTGGTTATAAACGCGTCGATTACTTTAAGCTGCGCAAGCAGTTCCCAAATGCCCAAAACGGCAACGAGCAGCCCCACGCGAGCCAGATTTATGAATACGGCTTTGCGCCTTTTCTTTTTTAAGTAAAGGATATGCTCCTTTGAGTAGTTTGCGTTTTTCATAGGTAGAAATTATTCCTTTTATTGCATTATGCTCCTTTTTTACAGTCCGAGTTCGGAGCGTAAGACTTCGAACGTTTGCGAAAATTCGGGGCACTCGCGCCGCGATTTGGGGGTGTTGTCGCCGAAGTCTATAACGTGTTCGGCAACTACCGTCGCGGGGCGCGAGGAGAGCACGATTACCTTATCCGAAAGCGCGATTGCTTCCGACATGTCGTGGGTGACCAAGATGGCGGTCTTTTGCTCGCTCTTAATAATGCTCTGAACGTCGTCGCACACTTTCAGCCTGGTCTGGTAGTCGAGTGCGGAAAACGGTTCGTCCAGAAGCAGTATGTCGGGCTGTGCCGCAAGCGTGCGTATTAGCGCGACTCTCTGGCGCATACCGCCCGAAAGCTCGGTAGGCTTCTTCTTTAAAAAGTCCTTCAAGCCGTACTTTTCGGCAAGGCGCAGCGCGTTTTCACGCATTTCGGGAGTGTTGCGCTTTTTTACTTCCAGCGGCAGAAAAATGTTGGCTTCAACCGTGCGCCAGGGAAAGAGCGCGTCGCGTTGCAGCATATAGCCGAACTCCGCGTTTTCCCTTTCTATCTTTCCGTACGAGGGTTTTAAAAGTCCCGCAATCAGCGAAAGTATGGTGGTTTTGCCGCAGCCCGACGGACCTATAAGCGAGACGAAATCGCCGCGCTTTATCCCGAACGACATATGCTCTATTGCGTTGGTTTCGCCGTCCTTGGTGTGGTAGGTGTAACCTACGTCGTTAAACGATAGTATCATGCGTACACTTCTTGATAAATTTCGTGCGCTCTTTCGGTGAGCACTATGTCCGCAAAGGATACGCGCTTTTCAAGCTCGCCCGCGTTCTCGATAATGTCCTGCAAGCGGTTGAAGCGGCTTTCGGTCATAGCCATATCCTTTACCCAGGTGTTGATTGCCTTGTAGTTTGCAAGCGATGTGGTAATGCTTTCCTTGCTCGTGTTGTCGAAGTATTTTACAAGTTTGTCGGCAACCGTTGCGGTGTCGTTTTCGTAAATGTATTTGGTCGCTTTGGTAACCGAACGCAGTATTGCGTCGACCTTATCTTTTTCGTTTTCGATAAAGCTCTGTTTAGCCATAAAGCAGGTGTAGGGCACTTCGCCGCCGGCGGGACCTACGGGCGCAACTATATAGCCGTTACCCGCCTTCTGGTATTCGGAGGCGCCCGGTTCGAACATGGTCACGTAGTCGCCTATGCCGTTTAAGAATGCGGCGGTCATGGAATCGAACTGCACGTCGGTTATAAAGTTGGCGTTTACGCCGTTTTCCTTGCAGACGTACTGGAAGGTCATAAAGGGAACGCCGCCGGGTCTGCCCGCAAGAACGTTTTTGCCTTCCAGGTCAGTCCACTTGAAGTCGGGCTCGGCTTTTCTGCCTACGAGGAAGCTTCCGTCGCAGTTGGTCATCTGTCCGAAGACCTTGGGCGCGTCGCCGCTGCCGCCCAGATAAGTATATATGACCGCTTCGGGTCCGCAGAAGCCTACGTCCGCCGAGCCGTGAAGCACGGCAGCCATGGTTTTATCCGCGCCGCCGCCGTTGGTGAGTTCTATCTTGTAGCCCTCGTCCTTAAAGTAGCCTAACGCGTCGGCTAAGTACAACGGTGCGTAGAACACCGAATGGGTTACTTCGTTGATTTTAATGACTTTGCTGTCCTTGTTGCAGGCGGCAAGCGTAACGGGCAAACCGAGCGCAAAAACCGCCGCACACAGTAAACTTAAAATTTTCTTTTTCAATTTTGACTCCTCAAAAAATTTGATAATACATTTTATGCCCGCCCGCGCATCATTTGACAATTGACGGAGCTTTGATTTATAATAAAAAGGAATATTTTTTAACGGTCGGGAGAGACGAAATGGAAAAGACCTACAACCCCAAAGAGTTTGAAGACAGACTGTATAAGGACTGGGAGCAAAGCGGCTATTTCAAGGCCGTGCGCGACGACGAAAAGGTGCCTTTCACTGTAATGATGCCGCCCCCCAACGTCACGGGTCAGCTGCATATGGGTCACGCCGTGGACGAAACCATGCAGGACACCATTATCCGCTTCAAGCGTATGCAGGGTTATTGCGCCCTTTGGCTGCCCGGCACCGACCACGCGGCTATCGCAACCGAGGTAAAGGTTGCGCAGGACCTTGAAAAACGCGGCATAAGCAAGGACGATTTGTCGCGCGAGGAGTTCTTGGACTACTGCTGGGAGTGGAAGAACAAGTACGGCGAAAGGATAGTCAACCAGCTTAAAAAGCTCGGCTCGTCCTGCGACTGGTCGCGCCTTGCCTTCACCATGGACGAAAAGTGCTCCAAGGCGGTAAGGGAGGCTTTCGTCAACCTGTATGACAAGGGGCTTATATACCGCGGCTCGCGCCTTATCAACTGGTGCCCGGGGTGCAGAACGGCAATTTCCGACGCGGAAGTCGAATACGCGGAAGAGAGCTCTTTCCTTTGGCATATCAAGTACTTTCTGGAAGGTTCGGACAGCGAGGGGCTGGTGGTTGCGACAACCCGTCCCGAAACCATGTTCGGTGATACTGCGGTAGCGGTAAACCCCGCCGACCCCAGGTATAAAAAGTTTATCGGCAAGAACGTAGTTCTGCCCATTATAAACAAGCCCATTCCCGTAGTAGGCGACAAGCACGCGGATATGACCTTCGGCACGGGCTGCGTTAAGATTACCCCCGCGCACGACCCCAACGACTTCGAGGTCGGATTAAGACACAACCTGGAAAGCGTTACCGTTATGAACGAGGACGGCACCATGAACGCGTTTGCGGGCAAGTACGAGGGTATGGACAGATACGCATGCCGCAAGGCCGTGGTGGAGGAGCTTAAAGCTCTCGGCAACCTCGTAGAAATAAAGCCGCACGCGCACAACGTGGGGCACTGCTACCGCTGCAATACGGCGGTTGAGCCCAGAATATCCAAGCAGTGGTTCGTCAAGATGGATTCGCTTGCAAAGCCTGCGATTAGCGCGGTCAACGACAAAAAGATAACCTTCGTTCCCGAAAGGTTTGCAAAGATATATTACAACTGGATGGACAACGTCAAGGACTGGTGCATATCCCGTCAGCTGTGGTGGGGACACCGCATACCCGTGTGGTACTGCCCCGACTGCGGCGCGGAAATATGCGTGAAGGAAGACCCGAAAAAATGTCCCGAGTGCGGCGGCAAAAACTTGAAGCAGGACGAGGACGTTCTGGATACGTGGTTCTCCTCCGCGCTGTGGCCGTTCTCTACGCTGGGCTATCCCGACGACACTTCCGACCTTGAATATTTCTATCCCACCGACGTGTTGGTAACCGGCTACGACATAATTTTCTTCTGGGTTGCCAGAATGATTTTTTCGGGCTTGGAGCATATGCGCAAGGTGCCCTTCCGCGACGTTCTCATTCACGGACTGGTGCGCGACGAGCAGGGGCGCAAGATGTCCAAATCTCTCGGCAACGGCGTGGACCCTCTGGAGGTAATCGAAAAGTACGGCGCGGACTCGCTGCGCTTCTCGCTGTTGCAGGGCGTTGCTCCCGGCAACGATATGCGCTATTCGGACGCAAAGGTGGAAGCGTGCCGCAACTTTATGAACAAGATATGGAACGCAAGCCGCTATGTCATAATGAACTGCGAGGGCAGAAAGATTAAGCCAGTGACCGAGGTCAAGCTGACCTCCGCGGACAAGTGGATAATTTCGCGTTTGCAGGCGGTTATCAGGGACGTAACCCTTTCCCTGAACAAGTTCGAGCTGGGCATTGCCTGCCAGTTGTTGTACGACTTTACGTGGTCGGACTTCTGCGACTGGTATATAGAGCTGACCAAGTCCGCCCTTCATTCGGACGACGAGGATAAAAAGGACAACGCTGTGTCCGTGCTGCTGTTCGTGCTTGAAAACACGCTCAGACTTCTGCACCCGTTCGTGCCCTTCATAACCGACGAAATTTACCGTTCGCTGCCCAATACCAAGGGGTCAATCATGGTTGCGGACTATCCCAGATACAATTCCAAGCTCGCCTATAATAAGGAGGCGGTTGCTTTCGGCGGCGTAATGGAGATTATAAAAGCCATAAGGGAAGTCAAGGTCGAAACGGGCTGCGCACCCTCCAAAAAGGTCAGCGTTTATATGCTCAGCGAAGCGAAGCGCTTAATCTCGGCAAACGCGGACTGCATTGCCAAGCTTGCGGGCGCGGCGTACGTTAAGTGCATTTCCTCCAAGGAAGAGGCGGAGGAAAAGTCGGTTGCCAAGGTAACCAGCGTAGGCACTTTGTACATTCCTCTTGGCGAGCTTGTAGACGCCGAAAAGGAGCGCGAGAGGCTGAACAACGAGCTTGACAGAATTATGAACGAAATACGCAGGGCGGACGGCAAGCTGAACAACCAGGGCTTTATTGCAAAGGCGCCCAAACAGCTGGTCGAGGCGGAGCGCGCAAAGCTGAACACGTTCGTGGAAATGCGCGAAAAAATTCTGGAACAGCTCAAAAATTTGTAATTGCGATAATATAATACGAAAGCGGAGTTTAAAGAATGGCAGCTAAAAAGAGTTCTTCCAAAAAGGCGCAGAAGCAAGCCGTAAAGTATGCAAAACAGCACAAAAAGGCAGTGGCGATTTTCGTCTGCGTGGTGCTGATAATCATAATTGCGGCGGTACTTTTCATATATCTTTTCAAGCCCGAAATTTTTGACAGGGCGCTTAAAGAATATAACGACTACGTGAGTCAGCTGTATAACGACAGTCCCGACGACGACGCAGAAAACGTTTCCGCAAAGCTGCCCAACGAAATTCAATCGGGCGATCTGGACAGCATTTCGACTTCCGAATTTTCCATTCACTTTTTAGAGCTGGGCAACAAGTATGCGGGCGACTGCACGCTTATTAAGTGCGGCAATACCGAGGTGCTTATTGACGCGGGCTCGCGCACTAACAGTGCGACCACCATAAGCGCGTACGTTGACAGATACTGTACTGACGGCAAGCTTGAATATGTGATTGCAACGCACGCCCACCAGGACCACATTGCGGGCTTCGTTGGCAAGGGCTCGGGTGACAGTAAGACGGGTATATTGTATAAATACGAAGTCGGTACGGTAATTCAGTTTGCGGGGCACAACACCGACAGCGGCATTTACAAGTCCTACGTTAACGCCGTAACGTACGCCCAGAGTAAGGGCGCGGCGGTTTATACCGCGTTGCAGTGCTGGAACAATGCGGACGGCGCAAAGAGGTCGTATGATTTAGCGGGCGACGGGTCGCTTACGCTCAACGTTTTGTATAATTATTATTACGAACACGAAACGGACGACGAAAACGATTACTCCGTGTGCGTGCTTTTGTCGCATACGGCGGAAGGTAGCACGTCGCACTATCTGTTTACGGGCGACCTGGAAGGCAAGGGAGAGGGCTACCTCGTTGACAAAAACGACCTTCCGCAGGTGGAGCTTTTCAAGGGTGGTCACCACGGAAGCAAGACGAGCTCCACCGACAAGCTGCTTGCAAAGATTAAACCTAAGAACGTTGCGGTATGCTGCTGTGCGGGCGCAACCGAATATACTTCCAACCACGACAACACTTTCCCCACGCAGGCGTTTATTGACAGAATTTCAAAGTATACGGCAAACGTTTATCTGACTTCGCTTTGCGTTGATTACAAGGGCGGAAAGTTTGAATCGTTCAACGGCGACATAGTTTTTTATATGAGCGATAAAAAGCTTTCGCTGTGGTGTTCCAACAACGCAACGCTGTTAAAAGATACCGAATGGTTTAAAAATAACCGAAAAGCGGGCGCGTGGCAGTAACTAAACCACAACATATTGTGTTTTGTGTAAAATTTAGCACTATTTTTAAAAATTTTGTCGAAAGGTATTGAAATTTTATAAAACCTGTGATATAATTCCGACACTCAAAGTATTTGTTACGTAAGGAGAAATATTATGAAGATGTTTAAAATGACGACTGGGGGGGGGGCAAGCACTTTTAAGTTCTAAGCAAAGCGCCGCAAAAAAGGCTTTGCTTTATATACTCACGCCCATATTCTGTGTTGCACTTTTGTGC
>CAMWHW010000054.1 GCA_947174175.1 uncultured Clostridia bacterium
GCTTTCTTCCTTCGGGCTTGCGCTGCTTTTGGTGGCGTGTCTGATGCCGCTTTTAAAACGGCTTAAAGCGGGACAGTACATTTTAGGGTACGTAAAGGAACATAAAAATAAAAGCGGCACGCCCACTATGGGCGGGCTGGCTTTTATTACGGCGATAATAATAATTTCTATTATCTTTTACAGATTTCAGGACAAGACCGTAAATTTAACTTTAATAACTGTCGGCGGCTTTATGCTGGTCGGCTTTTTGGACGACTTTTTAAAAATCTACCGCAAGGAAAACGAGGGGCTTAAACCCTATCAGAAGATTATTTTCCAGCTTGCAATCGCAGTAATTGCCGCGGTATATTGCTACGTCAACAAATTGACCCGTCTGTACGTTCCGTTCGGCGGCGGGCTGAGCTTCGATATTTACTGGGGAATTATTCCTCTGGTCATTTTCGTGTTTCTTGCAAGCGTTAACTGCGTTAATCTTACCGACGGACTTGACGGTCTTGCGGGAGGGACGAGCCTTGCGTACCTTGCGGCGGTCGGCGTAATGCTCGCCGCGGGCGGAAGTTCGATTGCGGAAGTCTGCTTTATAGGAGTGGGCGCGCTTGCGGCGTTTTTGATTTTTAACGCAAATAAGGCAAGCATATTTATGGGAGATACTGGTTCGCTTGCCCTCGGCGGACTTATAGCGTGCGTCACGGTATTTTCGGGCAATACGCTTTATCTTCCGATTATCGGAATCACCTTCGTTTTTTCGGGAATATCCGTAATAGTACAAGTAATATATTATAAGCGTACGGGACGCAGAGTGTTTCTGATGGCGCCGCTTCACCATCATTTTCAGATGAAGGGATATACGGAGTGCAAAATTTCCTACGTATACGCTCTTGCAACTGCGGTAATCGGTATAATATGTATTATTTTTATGTGAGGTAAAATGTTTTTCGGTAATCAGAAATTTTTGGTGGCAGGTATGTCGCGTTCGGGCGAGGGCTGCGCAAACTTCCTTCTAAGAAGGGGCGCAAAGGTTTTTATCTATGACGACGTCGTGACGGACAAGGTGGCTGAGGTTATGAATTCTTTGCGGGACAAGGGTGCGGTAGCTGTTTCCGCGGAAAGTCTTAACGATGCGGTAAACGTGTGCGATATACTCGTTATCAGTCCCGGGATTCCGATAGACAACCCCTTGCCCGTAGCTTTTCGTAAGCTCGGCAAGGCGATAATAGGCGAGGAGGAGCTTGCGGCAATGTTCCTGCGTGCGCCCGCGGTTGCGGTTACGGGAACCAACGGTAAGACGACCACCGTTTCCATGCTGGAAAGTATTACGGCGGCGTGCGGCAAAAAGGGCGTGCCCTGCGGTAACTACGGCAATCCGCTTATCAACGTGGTGGAAGAGCTGGGCTACGACGATTTGGCGCTTCTGGAAATTTCTTCCTTTCAGCTTGAAACGCTGTTCAGTCTGCGTCCGCATATAGCGGTTATAACCAATATAACCGAGGACCATCTTAACCGCCACTACAATATGGACAACTACGTCTTCTTAAAGAGCAAGCTTATCCGCACACTGCGTGAAAGCGAGTACGCCGTTCTCAATTACGACGACGAAAGGGTAAGACAGCTCGCCAAGGTTACCCGCGCAAAGGTTATATGGTTTTCCGCAATTCAGCAGGTGGAGGGCGCGTATCTCGACGGCGGGTCGATTTATTATAACGGCGAAAGATATTTCGGTATAGAGAATATGTCGCTCGGCGGCTTACATAACGTCTACAATGCACTGGCTTGCGTGGCGGTTTCCGCATTGCTGGGACTGGATAAGGCGGCAAGCGCAAACGCAATCTGCAAATTCAAAGGGGTCAAACACAGAATTCAGCTCGTGGCGGAAGTGGACGGCGTTACTTACATAAACGACAGTAAGGGCACCAACGTTGACGCAACGCTTAAAGCGGTTGAAAGCGCAACCCGTCCCACGATTTTGCTTCTCGGCGGAAAGGATAAGGGTTACGATTATGCACCTTTATTTGAAGCTTTAAGTAAAAGCAGGGTGGTGCACGCGGTTATATACGGCGAAAACAGATTCAAAATGCTGGACAGCGCAGTCGGGTCGGGTTTCTATTCCTTCTCGCTGTGCGCGGAATTCGAAACTGCCGTGCATCTTGCAATGTTTGTAGCCAAGCCCGGGCAGAGCGTTCTGTTAAGCCCCGCAAGCGCAAGCTTCGATGAATTTGCGGGATACGAGGAGCGCGGCGACGCCTTTACTAAACTCGTGGAAGGGCTGCGCGATGAAAATTAAAAAAACAGGCAAAGAAAAAAGAGCGGGAGATATCCCGCTTTTAATATGTGTTTTTTTAATGGTGGGTTTTGGTTGCCTGATGATATATTCGGCAAGTTCCTATGTCGGCGAGGTGCAGTACGGGGATAAGCTTTTCTTCGTCAAAAAGCAGCTTATCGGCGTAGCCGTAGGCGCGCTTGCGGTGTTCGGGTTGCAGTTCCTGCCCTATCAGAAGCTCGCAAAGCTGAAAATTCCCGCGGTTATAGTGGCTGTCATTCTGCTCGCGCTGGTATTCGTTCCCGGGGTAGGCGTAACCAACTACGGCGCAACGCGGTGGATAGGTTTCGGCTCGTTTACTCTGCAACCGTCGGAAATTGCAAAATACGCGTTCGTCATATTCACGGCGGCGTACTTTTCAAAAAATTACGAAAAGGTAAAAACCTTCCGCGGCGTTCTGCCCGTGCTTGCCGTCGGCATACTTTTCTGTCTGCTGATAATCGCCGAACCAAACATGTCCATAACAATGTGCGTCGGGCTTTTGATGCTTGCAATGATTTTTTTAAGCGGCACCAATCTGAAAACTTTTGCGATAATTTTGATTCCGTTCGTAATCGCAGTGCCCGTGCTCATCTTGTTGGAGCCGTACCGTTTGCAGCGCCTGAGTGCGTTTATCGACCCGTGGGCATCGCCAAAAGGCGACGGCTATCAGCTTATCCAGTCGCTGTACGCGCTCGGCAACGGCGGACTTTTCGGCGTGGGACTGTTCAATTCAACCCAGAAATACCGCTTTCTTCCCTTTGCCGAAAGCGACTTTATAATGTCGGTTATGGGGGAGGAACTGGGCTTTTTCGGACTCGCCGCGTTCTTTCTGGTAAGCGGATTTATAATTTACCGCGGGTTCCGTATAGCTTCGCGCTGTAAGGACAGATTCGGTTTTTTGCTTTCTTCCGGCATAACGCTGGTTTACGGAATACAGGTGGTAATAAACGCGCTCGTCGTAAGCGGAACCATTCCGCCTACGGGACTGCCCTTGCCGCTTATCAGCAGCGGTAACACTTCGCTCATAATAACCATGGCGTCTATGGGGGTACTGTACGCCGTGTCCCGCACTAATTAACACCGAAAAATCAATTCCCATATAATAAAGTAGAGTAGCAGACGGGTATTCATTGCCCGTCGTACTCTTTACGGCGCGCAAAAAACGGAAAATTTTCAGCCGTTTTTGTTTGCGGGCTGCTTTATTATTAACTTACAGGGAGTTGTTATGGATAAATACATTGTCAACGGGGGGAACAGTCTGTACGGTACGGTCAACATTCAGACGGCAAAAAACTCGGTTCTTCCGATTTTGGCGGCAAGCGTTTTAACCGACGAAAAAATCGTCATTCGCAACGTGCCCGCTATTTCGGACGTACATAATATGATTAAGATTCTGGGTTGTCTGGGTTGCCGCTGTACGTACGTCGACCGCGGCGTGGAAATAGACGCGTCCTGCTCCGATTGCTGTGAAATTCCGAGCGTGCTTGCGCGCGAACTGCGTTCGTCGGTATTTTTGCTCGGTTCGGTAATATCCCGCTTCCGCAAAGCTAAAATCGCATATCCCGGCGGCTGTGACATAGGCCTAAGACCGGTAGATCTCCACCTGAACGGTTTAAAGAGACTGGGCGTACGAATCAACGAAGCCAACGGATACATATCCTGCGAATGCGAACAGCTTACGGGAAACGAGATAATGCTCGATTGCCCCAGTGTGGGTGCGACCGAAAATATTATGCTTGCGGCCGTAAAGGCGGAGGGAACGACGGTGATCAAGAACGCCGCCAGGGAACCCGAAATAGAGGATTTGCAGAAATTTTTGAATTACATAGGAGCAAAGGTTTCCGGTGCGGGCACGGGAACGGTAATTATTCACGGTGTAAATAAGCTTGGCGGCGGTGAGTTTTTGCCAATCTGCGACAGGATAGAGGCGGGTACTTTTTTTATAGGTGCGGCCATGTGCGGAGGGGAAATACAGCTAAACGGCGTAAATGCGGAATTGTTGAGCTCGCTTTTACATAAACTTCGTGAAAACGGTTGCAAAATACGCGTAAAAGATGATAAAATAATATTGCGTAGCGACAAGCGTCCGTATTCGGTTAAGAGTATAGAAACTCAGCCCTATCCCGGGTTCCCTACCGACTTGCAGGCGCAGATGACGGCGCTCTGCTGCGTGTGCCGCGGGAACTCTATTGTGACCGAAAATCTTTTCGAAACGCGCTATAAGTACGTGCCCGAACTCAAAAAGATGGGCGCGGATATTACGGTCATAGACCGCAACGCTTTCGTTCACGGCGTGGAAAAGCTTAAAGGTGCGGAAGTGATTGCGCACGATCTGCGCGGCGGCGCCGCGTTGGTTATAGCCGCATTGGCGGCGGAAGGAAGAAGCGAAATTTTCGATATATCCCACATTGACAGAGGATATTCGGATTTTGAATATAAACTTAGGGCACTCGGGGGAGATGTCGTCCGCGTAGCCGTCTGATTACGTATGAAGTACACAAGAAAATTAATGGCCGTAGGCTTGGCAATAGTCTTCTGCATAGCGATCGTTATCGGTACGGGAATTATTTTATCCGTGCGCAATGTCAACGTGACCTATATCGATTATTCGGGCAGATATACCGAGGTCGAGTACGCGGCGGCAAGAGAAAACTTAAACAAGTTGAAAGGTTCAGGCTTGCTCTTTATCGATGACGAGGATGTTTTCGGTAAGGTTACGGCAACCGAAGTTCTTGCGGTCGAAAGCTATGAAAAGAAGTTTCCCTGTACGGTTAACGTCGTTATCCGCGAAAGGGTGGAGTGCTTCACTCTCAAAACCGAAAACGGGTATACGGTATACGATAGCTACGGCAAAGAAATAAGAAGCGTGGATACGGAGGAAGCTCCCGTCAATACGCTGGACGGTTGCCCCAACGTTATTTTGGATTGCCTTCCCGACCAGGTGGAAGAGCTTGCGGCCGTATGCCGTTATTTCGAGGAAAACTTCGGCGCTCTCAGAAGATTGGTGAGCGGCGTTTCGGCAAAGAAATATCTCGATTTGCAAATCGCCACTATAACTTTGCGGAGCGGAGTTACCGTTTCTATAAGCGATTGGAGGACGTCAACGGAGCAGAAAATCAAAAAGGCTTACGAAACCTATTCCTCGCTCAAAGACTACCAGCGCGCGGGCGGAACGATAACCGTAATCGACGGCAGAGACGGTGTCGGTGCGGTCTCGAAATATAACCCTGCGTAAGCAATTATAACTATTAAATATCATGCAGTCCGAAATTTGTTGCGGGCTGCATTTTTTTTGCGTATTATGTTGACAAAAAAGTATTCACTATTATATAATAATAGTCAGGTGAAATCACCTATCGACAAATACTAAGCAGGTAAGGTCAGGTGCGGAACAAAAGCGTAGCGGTATTGGATATCAGGTCGTCCGAAATTTGTGCTGTAATTGCGGAAAGAGGTGTCAACAATACCTTCATTATCAAAAGTAAATATACGCGTTCGTACGAAGGCTTTGCCGAGGGCGAATTGCTCGATCAGGAAGATTTCATAAAGGCTGTAAGAGCCGTCGTTTCGGGCGTAATTTCGTCGGTTGACGTGCCCGTAAGGCAACTCTTCGTCGGCGTTCCATGTGAATTTGCCGACGTCGTTCAGACCGATAAGGTTATAAGTTTTCAGTCGTCGCAGAAGATTTCCGCAAAACACGTCGAAAGCGTTACGGAAGCTTCGTTCCCGGAAGACAGGGAAGGGTGGACGGTCGTTAAATACGGCGCGCTCTATTACGTTCTTTCAGACCTTCGCAGATTAATAGATCCCTTGGGAATGGTCAGCGACAGCCTGCGCGCGAGAATGAGCTTTTTGTTCTGCCGTACGTCGTTTATGGATACCGTAACCCGTGCGCTTAAACCTTTTACCTCGTTAAGAACGATCGAGTGGCTTCCGCAGAATTATACTCAGGGCTTGTATCTGTTTACACCCGAAAAAAGAGATTCGTACACGATACTTTTCGATTTCGGTTATATCTCTTCCACGTTCAACGTTATCTGCGGTGACGGCGTTGCTTTCAGCGAAGCGTTTTCCGTAGGTATTGGTCACGTGGCGGTGCTGTTGATGGAAGCTCTCGAAATTCCATACAACGTTGCCGTTACGCTTATAAAGCAGGTCAATCTCAATGCCAAGGACAGGCGTTCGACGTTCGAAGAATGTAACGTGGACGGCAAACAGTACAGTTTTTCGGCAACCGAGCTTAGGGATCTGATAAGGGAAGGGCTTGACGGCGTATGTGAAAT
>CAMWHW010000055.1 GCA_947174175.1 uncultured Clostridia bacterium
CTTTTAAAGGTTTACATTCCCATGAGCAAGGCTACGATTGCAACCGTTGCGCTCTTCTTCGGAATTTCGCGTTGGAACGGTTACTTCTGGGCTTACAAAGTCACGGAAGCGGCAGGTCAAAGCTATTCATGGCCCGTTCAGGTTTACATGCGTGACTTCATTGCTAAGGAAACCGGTTTAACCGGCTCATACGAGCAGGATTTGTCCGACCTCGGTAATCTCGGCCAAGGCACTTCGATAGCGTACGCAATGGTTATTTTCGCAATGATACCCATTCTCGTAATTTACCCCTTCATTCAGAAGTATTTCGCAAAGGGCGTAAATATGGGCGGCGTAAAAGAGTAATAAAGAATAATTATTTAAGTTTGATACGGGCATGAGCCTGAATTATAAAATCAATAATAAATTAAGGAGAAAAATAATGAACAAGAAACTCAAAATTGCTACTGCTGCGGTTTCCGTAGTGATGGCAGGAACGATGGCTGTCGGTATGTTCGGTTGTACGCCGAGTAAACCGAAGAGCACTCAGGAAAAGTATCAAGTTGCCGCTGCGGACGCAGATATTAAAGATGTAACTCTTAATATCAACATCGGCGATGCCGCTCAGAGGTCCATCAGCTTCGGTTACGGCGAACTTCTTTCCGGTACCGTTAAGCTTCCCGACGGCAACAGCTATACGTCTTCTTCGCTTAAACCCGCATGGGCTGCGTTCCAGAAGATGGTAGGTTGCAAATTCAATGACGTATGGAAGAGCGCTTCCAAGAAGCTTGAAACCGCTAAAACGGCAACGGCTGACGGCTCCAAGCTTTCCGATATGGATATAATCACCGACGGCGCTGCAAATGTTTCCAAGTTCAGCACCGATCTGCTTGATCTGTCCAACTACCTGGAAGAAATGCCCAACTACAAGAAGTTCCTTGACGACAACCCCATCGTTCGTCTGTCGCTGACTTCCGATACCGACCACGGCTCGATGTACTACGCTCCTTACTTTGACGGTAACAACGATATCGAAAAGTACGAGCTCTTCAAGACAAACTGGGTAGAGACTCTGCTTGACGGTACCGATGCCGGTGATACCGAAACGACCTACGCTTCGCACGGCGCTGTTAAAAAGGCTATCGGCGGCGAATATAAAGACACTCTTACGACCTCTACCGCAATCGAGTCCTTCATGGGCAAGACGGGTAGCTGGACGGCAGAAGTCCTTGATAAGGACGGCAAGAAGCTTGACGCAGGCATCACCGTGAATTACGACAAGGCTCTTGCAGCTGCTAAGGGTTCCGAAGGTCTCGGCGCAGCCGTAACCGCAGCCGCAGGCAAGGCTTACACCGGCGACAGCGGTAACATCGTTGACATCATGAACTTTGCTATCAACGAGAAAGAGGGTGCAGTTACCGGCGCTCAGCTCAAGAAGATTCTTAACGAGTACGTAAAAGTTGCTTACTACGTAGGCGGCACCGACACTCAGTTCTATACCCAGGAAGGCTACAAGCTGTCCGACGTATTCGCGGGCTATTCCGCAGCATGGGATGTTGACCTCTATGCGGCAATTGGTAGAGTTCTCGTAACCAACCCTTCGATTCTTAAGTCCGGTAAGACCGGTCATATCGGCGACGCGGATGCAACTCCTCATAAGAACCTGTATCTTCTCAGCGCTCGTACGAACGATATGCAGAGAATGATCGACTCCGTTTCGATGATCGGTCAGCTCTACGGCGTACGCGGTCTCGAGAGCAAGAACCTGTATTCCTACGTTGGTTCCGACGGCAAGATAAAGGATCCCCGCGGCGACGCTAAGTCCTACGAGGCAATGGAGAAATTCCACAAGTTCTGGCAGGAAGGCCTTATTACCGACGGCGTCGTAAAGGGCTCGGATGGTAAGCAGTCCTATTATGCTAAGGATACTCAGGAAGCTCTTTCCACCTACGACTACGTAAATACGCAGACGCCCGGCGGCTTCCAGCTTGAAGAAATCGTCAACAAGTACGCTCTTGAAGACGGATATTACTATACGCCTATTATTACCCCCGTATCCAAGTGGAACGACGGTAAGGAGCAGGTAATGAGATTTACCGAATCCTGGCGTACCACCAAGGATACCGGATTCTGCGTACCCGTTGCAAACGTTAAGGATAATCCTCTCAAGCTGAGAGCAGTTCTTAACTTCATCGACAAGATGTTCTCCAACGACGGTCAGATTCTCCTCACCTACGGACCTATGGCTTCCAGCGCAACCGCAAACGACGGCTTCTGGTACAATGCCGAGGCTACCACAGAGCAGGTAAACGCAGGCACCTACTTCGAGTACGGCGGCAAGAAGCTCTATTCGACCGTTACTTACGCAGGTTCCTACCAGCCTACGATATGCGCTAACGTTTACGACGCATACTACGGCAAGTCCGTAAACGATGTTAAGTTCGACGCTTCCGGCCTTACCTATGCGGGCGGCGACGCAGTTGTAAAGGTACCTACCGACGACGACAAGGTTGCTAATAAGGCTAAGTTTACGGAAGACACCTATTACGTTAACTCCAAGGGCGAGTTCGTAAAGGCAGCTAAGGACAGCGCATCTTCGGCTGACGTATACGTAGTTAAGGGCACCGTTGCTGCTAACACCGCAGTAACCGGCGAGGCTTGCTATATCGTAGATAAGACCGGTAAGTTGACTGGTAAAGACGGCAAGAGAGTTCCTCTCATCAGCAATACCGTAAGCCAGTGGACGACCAACGCAACGCTCAACTACACCAACTTCGCAAGATACGTCATTGGTTCCGCACTTCCTATCGGTAACAAGCTTCAGTCCTTCGAGTTCCAGCTTACTTCCGCAATGGGCAGAAAGGGTGCAACCGTAGTCAACGCAGGTCTCGGCAGCCCCAGCGATCCTACCGACGGCGTAATCAAGCACACCGTTAACGTTATGACTAAGAATCCTTGGTACACCGTCGTTCCTACGTTGCTTCCTTACACCGTAGCTGATACTACTTCGCTTACCGGTGATCACAACAGACTTTACACCGGCGACGCAGGCAACTACTTCTCCAACAACAAGAACGATAACACCAACCTGTACTGGCAGATTATCAAGTACGGTATGGACGCAGGTCAGATTAGTGCTAAGTATTCTACTCTTGAGTTACCTTCTTCCGGCACCGTTACCGTACAGCAGATCATGCAGAAGCTTGAGGAAAAGGACGGCTACACCGCTTACGTCAACATCAAGAACAAGGCATGGCAGGCAAGCAGAAAGTTCTACGATAAGATCAAATAATTATTAAGTAGAACCGTTTCAAAAATCAATTATTGTTTGTTACGCGCCCGCCTTCGGGCGGGCGCGGAATAAAACATTTGGGGAATGTGATATGAAAACTCAAATGAAGTTTCAAAAAATCTTAGCGCTGATTTCTTTGGTAACTGCTGCTCTTGCCGTAGTGTTATCATTGTGCTTTTGCAGCGGCGTTATGAACGGCATCATAAACTATTCAACTGATTATGCCGGATATGACGAATACGGAGTTGATAATTTATACAACTTCTCTCAGGGCGTAAACAACGCTCTCGTTATAGTGGCAATAGTTTTCCTTCTTGCAACCGTTCTTCTTTTCGCAATGGGATGCAATAAGAGAAGGAATTATTATCCCACCAACTACGTGGCTATCGGCGTATACGCAGCAGTGGCGTTCGCGTTCGCAATCTTTATGGTTATTGCGTGCGCAATGTGCTTAGTGTATATGGGTCAAATCGATTTTGCCGCATGGAAAGCATACGAGTCAGAACAGGAAATGGGTATCGGCGGTGAGCTCGTTTACTCGCATACTCAGTATTATAGCCGCAACTGTGCGACTCTGGTACTCGGTATCCTGCTTTCAGTAGTCGTTATTGCCGAAATAGTTGTGTGGATACTTAACTTAGTTTGGAAAATAAAACTTATGAAGGGCGAAAAAGCTCTCCTTGCTCAGGGCGTGGTGGAATCAAAAGCTGAAATGGAGGTGGCGTAATGGATAAGAACCTCGTTATACAGGACGATATTCTCCGTTATAAAAAGAACAAGTTTGCGTCTATGTTCGCAATTCTTGCGCTCGTTTTCAACTGCTTGTACTTCACGCTTCTGTACGCAGTTTGCGAGACGGCTTTATATAAAGTCCCTCTTGGTTTCTCGGTTATAGTTAACCTTTTGGTATTGCTTGCGGGCTTCTACGCTTCCGAAGGCATCAAGGGTTACAACAAAAAATTCGCAATAGTTCTTATAGTGCTTGCGGCAGTGCAGGTATTAAGAATTATTTATTATCCTATTATCGGTATGGCGAACAAATGGCTTGCAAACGATAACCATTACTTCGGAATACCGATGAACAACACGGCGAACGGTTTGATGATGATTGTCTATCTTGCGGGTTCGGCTGCCTGCTTCATCGTTTCCGCTGTTCACGGCTTTATAGTAGCAAGAAGACTTGAAGTCTTCCAGAAGAAGCTTGACGACGGCGAAGTATCCGTTGAAGCTACGCTTGCCGAAATCGAAGCGGAGGAGGCAGAGGCGAGAGAGCTTGCTTTGAAGGCAGCCGAAGAAGCGGCGGCGCTTGAAGCTGCACAGGCTTCCCAGGACACTCAGTCTCCCGTAGCGGAAGCAACCGTTGAGGCGCAGGAGAAGACCGTTTCTTCCGAGGAGGCAGACAATGGCTAACTTAAGTTTACAGCATATTGAAAAGATATACGACGGCGGCGTTCAGGCAGTCTGGGATTTCAATCTCGACGTAGAGGACGGCGAGCTCATCGTATTGGTAGGACCTTCCGGTTGCGGTAAGTCCACGACGCTCAGAATGGTAGCGGGTCTCGAAGATATATCGAGCGGTCAGCTCATTATCGACGGTAAGGACTGCACCAGACTTCCGCCCAAGGACAGAGATATTTCCATGGTTTTCCAGAACTATGCGCTTTACGGCCATATGACTATATACGAAAACATGGCGTTCTCCCTTACGCTCCGTAAGGAAAAGAAAGAAATAATTCACAGAAAGGTTATGGCTGCGGCGGAGATTCTCGATCTGAAATCTCAGCTCAACAAAAAGCCCAAGCAGCTTTCCGGCGGTCAGCGCCAGCGTGTTGCAATGGGACGTGCTATCGTACGTAACCCCAAGGTATTCCTTTTCGACGAACCCTTGTCCAACCTCGACGCAAAGCTGCGCGGTTCGATGCGCCGCGAAATAATGCTTCTGCACAAGAAGCTTAACGCAACCATGATGTACGTAACCCACGACCAGACCGAAGCTCTTACGCTTGCTGACAGAATCGTATGTATGTCAATGGGTCACGTTCAGCAGATAGGTAAGCCTATCGACCTTTACGAGCATCCCGCAAACACTTTCGTTGCAACCTTCATAGGACTTCCTCCCATGAATATGTTCGACGGAAAGGTAGAGGGCGGCAAGTTCATAAGCGAGCTGTTCGAATATCCCCTTACGGCGGAGCAGTCCGAAAAGCTTAAAGAATACGAAGGTAAGGAGGTTATCCTTGGCGCGCGTCCCGAAAATATCGTGCGCGAGGGCACCATACCTTTCGTAGTAACCAACAACGAAAACCTTGGTATGAACACCCTGGTTCACGGCAAAATCGACGGCAAAAAGATAGTCGTATGTAAGTTTGCGGAGTGGTGCAACTACAAGTTCGGCGACGAAATCAAACTCGGTTTCGACCCCGAGCGTATGCACTTCTTCGATAAAGAAACTACGCAGGCGATTATATAAGGAGGTGTAGTCATGGAAGAAAATGAAAACGTAGTAGTTGAAGAACAGCAGACTACCCCCACGGAAACGGCCGTTGCGGCAAGCGAAACCAAGAAGGTAAGCTTTGGCGCAAAGATTAAGGAATGGTTCAGAAAGCAGGCGGTTACTCTCAAAAGAAAACCCCAGAGAATTGCGTTCCTGTTCTTTATAATCAGTTCGGTTATGTATCTGATTGGCTTGAACGTGTTCTCGCCCGGTCCCGTTATCGACTTCCCTTCGCAGAGCTATCTGGGTCTGTCCGTATTCGTGACCACGCTTTTCTCCATTCTGGTGTTGGTGCTCTTTATGAACACCTTCCCCAAGCGCGGAATCAGATATAAGAAGACGGGCAAAAAACATTCGATGAACTACATAATGCTTGCGCTTACGTTCGTATTCGTAATCGTTATGTTCCTTATGGACTTGCTCTATTACAAACAGCTTACCGGCTGTATCAACGGTAACGAAGCGAAGTTCTTCCTTAACGCTGAGCAGGCTGCGCCCTATGCGAAGTATTTCACCGAAGACGCGGCGAATCTGGCGTATGACGCGGGCAGCTATAAGTCCTATCTTGTCAGCGCTTTGCATCTTGACATTGCGCACATGGTATTCCTCGGAATATCTGCGGTGTTGCTTGCAACGCTTCCTCTCTACAAGAAGCTCATTCTTAAAATCAACACTTCGAAAGTTGTTGAGAGCACGGAGATTAAGGAAGTTATCGACACCGAAGACGAGTGATTTTAAACAAAATTATTTAGCAGGCAATTTGGTATAACCGGCAAGTATTCTTGTCGGTTATTATCAAGAAT
>CAMWHW010000056.1 GCA_947174175.1 uncultured Clostridia bacterium
GTTTAAGGCAGGTCATAACCGCCTCCGCAATCTGCTCGGTCAGCCTTTCCTGCAATTGCCGCCGCTTTGCAAACACTTCAACGCAGCGCGCCAGCTTGGAAAGCCCGACTACCTTTTTGTCTGGAATATACGCAATTGCAACGCGGCCGAAGAAGGGCATTAAATGATGCTCGCAGGTCGAGGAAAAGGCGATGTCCTTTTCGATAACTATATCGCCGCCGTCCACGTTGAAAGTTGTGGAAAGCACCTCCTCCGCGCTCATGGAATTGCCCGAGGTAAATTCCGCAAAGGCGTCCGCCACGCGGCGCGGCGTGTCCTTTAAACCCTCTCTTTCCGTATCCTCGCCGATTGCTTCTAAAAGGTCTGCAACGGCTTTCATTGCCTTTTGTCTATCCATTGTTTTGCCTCTTTTAATAATGTGAACGAACCGCAGATTACCACGGTTTTCGTATATGATTTATTTAGCGCGTCCGAAACGCTTTGCGCAGTCGAAACGTTACCGAAATATTTTTTGCAAGCTTCCGCCGTCTGCTCCGCACTTCTTGCGCGAGGGCTCGGGCACTTGACTGCGATTATATTATCGGCTAGCCCCGCAAGCATATTCAGATTGCCCTCTATATCCTTGTCTTTAAGACAGCCGAAAATTAACGTGACTTCCGAACGCGGCAGGCTTTTAAGCGTTTGCTTTAACGGTCCGAAAGCCGCTGGGTTGTGCGCGCCGTCCAGAATATAAATTTTGCCGTTTGCGGTTATTTTTTCAACGCGCCCCTCGGGTCGTGCGTTTTTTATTCCTTCGCGTATAGCCTCGTCGGGTATGCCTAAAATTTTCGCGCCCTCGGCTGCCGTCGCCGCGTTATAGCGTTGTAAATCGTCCGCTTCCGATAAACCGCTTAACTTAGCAAATCGTCCGCCGATATCTTCAAAAAATTTCCTTGCCGCATCTGACGGCTGAAAGTCGTTTATAACCGCGGGGCAGTTTTTGATTATTCCCGCCTTCTGCGCACATATCTCTTCAATAGTGTTACCCAGATATTCGGTATGTTCCAGAGATATGGAAGTGATGACCGCAAGTTCCTTTTTATTTATTGCGTTGGTCGCGTCGTTGAGTCCGCCCATTCCGCACTCTATGACCGCCCACTCGCACCCTTCTGCCCTGAAAGCGAGGATAATTCCCGCCGTCTGAATTTCGAAGTCGGTTGCGCCCAGACCTTCGGCGGCTTTCGCTACGCGTTCAAAATACTTTTCCGCAATTGCTTCGGGTATAGGCTTGCCGTCTATCCTGAACTGGTCGTAAAAATCGTACACGGCGGGCGAGGTGAAAGTGCCGACCTTTTTGCCGGCGGCAATAAGAATTTGCGTAAAATATTCCGCCGTGGAGCCCTTGCCGTTGGTGCCCGCAACGTGGATAATTTTAAGCCCGTCGTCGGGGCTGTTCAGATTATCTAAAATTTTGCGCGTAACCGCCGTCCCCGGCTTAACCGTTACGTAATCTTTATGTTCCAAACCACCCCTCCAGTAAACGCAATCATTATAGCACAACGCGGCGCGGCTTAGCAAGAATAATGAAAAAAAATTTGATAATACTAATTTTATGGCTCTGGTATTTTTGAGAACTACTATTATTTTCTTTACGCTTTTGCTGGTTATGCGGCTTATGGGCAAAAGCCAGATAGGCGAAATGCAGCCCTTCGAGCTGGTTATCACCCTGCTGATTGCCGAGCTTGCGTGCATACCAATGGCGGACAGCTCGGTCCCCCTTCTGTACGGAATAGTTTCCATAGTGGCGATTTTTATTCTGCACCAGATCGTATGGCTTCTCGATTTATGGTTCAAGCCGATGAAGACGGTCGTGTGCGGAAAGCCCTCGCTCGTCATAACGAAAGAGGGTATTGACAGCTATCAGTTAAGGCAGAACAATCTGGACGTTTCAGACCTTATCGAGAGTATGCGCGGCGCGGGATATTTCAACTTGGACGACGTATATTACGGACTTTACGAGGCGAACGGCAAATTTTCCGCACTGGCGAAAGAACAGCTTACTCCCACCCTTCCCGTGATTTTGGTGGACAGCGGCAAGCCCGACGAAAAGAACGCAAGAATTGCGGGGCTTACGGTTGACAAGATTAAGGAGTTCGCTTCCGAACAGGGTTGCAAGCTGAAAAACGTTCTGGTTATGACGGTTGACAGCAACGGCAGAGTTTACTTTCAGCCCAAGGGCAAACCTTATAAAATACTCAATATGCAGGTGAGCGGACAATGGTAAAATCTATTATTTACACCGTGGTTGCAATCGCACTTTGCCTGGGAATTTTTTTCGGCACGCAGAGCTATATAGACGGTCAGGTAGGAAAATTCCATTCGGCGCTGGAAACGCTTTACGACAAGATTGAGGAAAAGACGGCAACGCGCGAGGACGCCTACGCCGTGAAAAACCTTTGGACGGACAAAAAGAGCAAGCTGCAAATATTCATTCCGCACAACGACATTTCGTACGTCGACTACTGGCTGAGCGAGGCTTGCGCGCTTGTTTACCGCAACGAATACGATCTGGCTCTCGGAAAAATAGAGGTGCTTTTGGAAATCACCAAAAACCTGCCCGACGCGTACTCCGTCAAACTGGAAAACGTATTTTAAGCCTTTTATTTGGTTGACATTGAATTTTACAGTTGGTATAATCTGGTTATTAAAGGCAACGACCGAGACAGACGCGCTTATAAAAAGCGATTTCAGAGAGAGCAACCCGAAAACGGCTGAAAGGCGGCTCATTCGCAAAAGCGCGGTATTCACTCGCGAGCCGAACGCGTGAAATTTTTTTAAAGTAATTCGTTCCGTTATTCCTTGCGTAAAAGGATAATCAAGGCGGTTATTAAAGCCGCGGAATCAGGTGGTACCGAGTTAGTATATAACTCCCTGTGTTTTACACGGGGAGTTTTTATTTTTGTAAGGAGTTGAATATGCAGGAAAAAATTAACGAACTGAAAAAGAGAATTGCGGAAGCGATTAAGGACGTTCACTCCTCCGACACTCTGTTTCAGATTAAAATGAAATTCTTGGGCAAGAGCGGCGAAGTGAGCGAACTTATGAAGGGTATGCGCGACGTGCCCAAGGAGAAGCGCCCCGAAATAGGAATGATTTTCAACGCTCTGAAATTATGGGCGGAAGAACAGTTCGGCAAGCTGGACAAGGCAATTAAGGAAAAGGAGCTTAAAAAGCAGTACGCCGCGGAAGCTATCGACGTGACCCTGCCAGGCAACACCATGAGAAAGGGCGCGTACCACCCCAACACCTTGGTTAAGCGCGAGCTTATTTCCATTTTCTCGGGTATGGGCTTTACCGTGTTCGAGGGTCCCGAAATCGAAAACGATTACTATAACTTTACCGCCCTCAACACCCCCGCGGACCACCCCGCAAGGGATATGCAGGATACCTTTTATATAACCGGCGATTTGCTGCTGCGTACGCAGACCAGCGCAGGACAGATAAGGGTTATGGAAAAGCAGAAGCCGCCCATTAAAATTCTATCGCCAGGCAAGGTTTACCGCAGCGACGACGACGCGACCCACTCCCCTATGTTCTCGCAGATGGAAGGTCTTGTCGTCGACAAGGGCATTACCCTTTGCGACCTTAAAGGTATGCTTGACGAATTTGCGCGCAAGATTTTCGGCGACGGCGTAAAGACCAGGCTGCGCCCCTCCTACTTCCCTTTCACCGAACCGTCGGTTGAAGTGGACGTGAGTTGTTTCGAGTGCGGCGGCAAGGGTTGCAGACTGTGCAAGGGCACGGGCTGGATTGAAGTGCTTGGCGCGGGTATGGTCAACCGCCACGTTCTGGAAGGCTGCGGCATAGACCCCGAGGAATATTCGGGCTTTGCGTTCGGTATGGGCATAGAGCGTATTGCAATGCTTAAATACGGCATTAACAATATGAAGCTTTTATTCGAAGGCGACACGAGATTTTTAAGACAGTTCAAGGGCTGAGGTGACAGATTATGAAACTTCCTTTAAGTTGGTTGAAAGATTACGTTGACATAGGCGATATTACGCCGCAGGAATTACAGAAAAAGCTGTTCGGCTGCGGATTTGAAGTCGAGGAGCTTATTGATATAGGCAAGGATATTTCGGGCGTGGTCGTGGGCGAAGTGACCGAGTGTGAAGCCGTGGAAGGCACGCATCTGCACGTGTGCAAGGTCGATTGCGGAGAGCACGGCGTAAAGCAGATTTGTTGCGGCGCGGACAACGTTGCAAAGGGCATCAAGGCTCCCGTTGCTCTGGTCGGCGCGACCGTGTACGCGACCGCAAAGGACCACGTTACCGTAGAGGGCGTGATGACCATAAAGAAGGGCAAGCTGCGCGGAATAGAATCCGAGGGTATGCTCTGCTCTGGCGTGGAAATAGGCGTGAACGGCGACACGTTCGACGGCGGCGACTACTGCGGTCTTCTGCTTCTCCCTTCCTCGTTCAAAAACGGCGCGGACGTAAAACCGCTGCTCGGACTGGACGATTACATTTTCGATATAGGCGTTACGGCGAACCGCCCCGACTGTCAGAGTATAGTAGGTATGGCACGCGAGGTTGCCGCCGTTCTGGGCAAGCCCTTCAAGGAGCCCGACTGCACCTATACGGCGAAAACCAAGGGCGAAAACGTTAAGGTGAGCGTGCTTGCCCCCGATATATGCCCCCGCTACATTGCGCACTACGTCAAGGACGTTAAGCCCGCTCCCTCCCCCCTGTGGCTGAGAAAGAGGCTTGCGCTTTGCGGACTGAGGTCTATTAACAACCTCGTTGACATAACCAATTTCGTGCTTCTGGAAATGGGTCAGCCCATGCACGCGTTCGACTGCGCAAAGCTTGAAGGCAGAGAGATAGTCGTGCGCAGAGCAAACGACGGCGAGGAGATTACCACCCTCGACGGCAAGAATTTCAAGCTTACGAAAGACAACCTGGTTATTTGCGACGGCAACAAGCCGTGCGCGCTTGCAGGCGTTATGGGCGGCGAAAATTCGGAAATTACCGACGACACGCGCGAGCTTTTGTTCGAGAGCGCCAAGTTTGCGCGCGACAGTATAAGAAAGACTTCGCGTGCGCTGGGACAGCACTCCGACAGCTCCGCAATGTTTGAAAAGGGCATAAGCGAATACACCACCGAAAAGGCTATGGCAAGGGCGCTGCACCTCATTGAAGAACTTAACTGCGGCACCGTGACCGATATGCATGCCGACGTTAAAACGCAGTACTCGCACGACGGCGCAAAGCGTATGACCGTAAGCCTTGAAAAGATTAACAAGCTGCTCGGCATTGAAATTCCGTGCGCGGCGGCGGTTGATATTTTGAAGCGGCTCAACTTCGACATTAAGGTAAACGGCACCGAACTTACTCTGGACGTCCCCCCCTACCGCGAGGACATAGACGGTTATGCGGACATTGCCGAGGAGCTTATACGCGAATACGGATACGAGCACGTGACGGGAACGTTTATGCCCTCCGCGCTTATAACCAACGGCGGATACAGCGAGGAACAGAAGAGCGAAAACAAGCTTAAAGACAACCTGGTTGCAATGGGGCTTTACGAAATTTCCACCTACTCGTTCTACTCCGAAAAGGACCTGGATATGCTGCACTTCCCTGCGGACGCGGAAGAGAGAAAGTTTATCAAAATCAAAAACCCTATCGGCGAAGATTTGTCGGTTATGCGCACCACGCTTGCGCCCTCTATGGTCAACGTTATCGTGCGCAACCTGCGCCGCGGCAACACTGACGGCAAGCTGTTCGAAATCGCAAAAGTTTATATCCCCAAAGAGACGCCCGTTAAATCGCTTCCCGAAGAAAAAGACGTGCTGTGCATAGGCACTTTCGGCGGCGGCACCTTCCTCGACATTAAAGGAATTTTGGAGGACGTTGCGGACAGTCTGAACACGAAGTTCGAATACGCGCCTGCACAGCGCCCCTACCTTCACCCCGGCATATGCGCCTCGGTAACCTGCGGCGGCGTGCTTTTGGGATACGTGGGCAGGCTTGACCCCGCCATCTGCGAGGAGCTTGCAATGGAGAAAAAGGCGTTTATAGCCGAGCTTGATTACGACAAGCTGAAAGCGTGCGCAAAGCCTTTCAGGTACACCCCTCTTTCCAAATTCCCCGAGGCAACGCGCGACCTTGCGCTGGTTGCAAATCTGGACGTTACGTGCGGACAGATTGAAAACGAAATTTACTCCGCGTGCAAGTACGTTACCGACGTAAAGCTATTCGATATTTACGCGGGCAAGCAAATCGGCGAGGGCAAAAAGAGTATGGCGTTTACCGTCACCTTTACCCCCAACGACGAAGCGTTTACGCCCGAAAGAGTGGACGGGTTCGTTAAGAAAATTTTGGGCAACTTAAAGCACAAACTCGAAATTGAATTAAGATAAATCGAAACCGCCGCGGCGAACTGCCGCGGCGGTTTTTTTACCATTCTACATTTTGGAGAGTAATTCCACATTTAATTTGTTGCCAAAAGTCCGCCGCTCCCGTAGAAT
>CAMWHW010000057.1 GCA_947174175.1 uncultured Clostridia bacterium
CGGCACGATAGGAAGCGCCTCGGACGGCAAAAACGTATCGTTGAGCGGCGCAAGCAAGAAAATGCTGATTGAAAAATACCGCGCGGAAAAGGGCGGCGGCGTGCAGTTCGACGTGCTCGCACCCCTCAATATCCTCAGCGAAAATATGCAGAGGAGCGACCTCAAAACGCTGTACGACTGTATAAAGAGCGTGGACTATTCGGCATACGACGGAATTATCGTCACCCACGGCACCGACACTTTATGCTTTACCGTAAACTGGCTGAGTCTGGTTCTGTGCGATATCCCCGTTCCACTCGTGCTCGTTTCGGCGCTGTACCCTCTTACCAACCCGCGCTCTAACGGCGTTAAAAATTTTGCTGGGGCGGTTACCTTTATCGAGCAATCCGGTCTGCGCGGGGTTTACTGCGCGTTTGCCAACGACAACGAAAACTGTAAAATTCATTTAGGCTCCCGCCTTGCTTACCCCGACGAAATAAACGGCTTTTACCACAGCGCACTCGGCGTGCATTTTGCCGAAGTGACCGACGACGAAATCGTCGTTTTCAACTACTCCCGCGTGTTGCCTTCGGAAGAAGAGGTCAAAGCTCTCCGCATACCGCCCTTGTCGAGCGCGCTCTGCGACGAGGTTATGCTGATAACGATGCGTTCGCTTTTAAACTTTGCAGTGTACGACTTTTCGGCAACCAAGCCAAAAGCGGTAATCGTAGAGCTTTCGCACAGCGGCACGGTGTGCACCGAGGGCGAGGAACTCAACTTTAAAAGATTTGCCGCCTATTGCGAGAAATGGGGCGTGCCCCTTATCCTCGCGCCAGTAATGAGCAGAGCGGGCGTATACGCAAGTATGGTTGGCATACCCGAAAACGTAATTTTCGTCTACGATATGACCATAGAGCTTACTATCGTAAAGGTTATGAGCGCGCTCGGCGCGAACCTTTCCGCCGACGCTTACTTCAACGACGACTTCGCGTTCGAAAAAATCGACTTCCCGCAAATCTAAGCAATTATACAATTATACGCGTACTTTTTGCATAAAATGCGATTATAGGGCTTATAAAATTTATTTATACCTTTAAATCCCGTTGGCGGGCGTATAAATTATTGACTTTTATATATCCTTATTATAAAATAACAGAGTAAATATTTGCCCCTTGCGGCAAAGGAAGATACGAAGCTATGAAAAAATTCACCAAAATTATTGCGGCGACGACTGCCGTATTGCTTACTCTCGGGGCGGCTAGCTGTACCAAAAGCAGCTATCCCGACTTTATCAACCCCTCGGAAAGCATAGACCGAGTTGATACGAGCGAGAAATACGTCATCAACGTTCAGTCCGAAGGCGGAATGAAGCTTGACGGCGTTAAAGTTGCCGCTATGAGAGGCGGTCAGGTTATAAGGCGCGGCATATCCATTGACGGCAAGATTGAGCTTGGCGTTGCTTTGGGCGAGTACGAACTGGTTATAGACGAAACTTCGCTTCCCGCAGGCTATTACCTGCCCGAAACGACCTATAAGACCAACGCTTCGTCGCGCGAGGAAGTTACCATTAAAATTCCCTCCGCGCTCATACCAGCAACTTCGAACGCGGCGTCAACCTACGCGTTGGGCACGATAATGAAGGACTTCACCTTTACCGACTGCCGCGGCGCAAAACACCGTCTTTCCGAAATACTGAAAGTCAAAAAGGCGGTTGCGCTCAACTTCTGGTATTCGGGCTGCGCTCCTTGCAGAGCCGAGTTCCCCCACGTTCAGAGAGCGTACGCAAGCAGAACGGACATCGAATTCCTTGCAATCTGCTCCACGCACCAGGGCGACACCAACACGGTGGTTGAAAACTATAAGACCGAAAACGGGCTGACCTTCCCCATGGGCATTGACACCCTGGGCCTGAACAACGCGTTCGGAGTAGACGCCTTCCCCACTACCGTGGTAATAGACAGATACGGTCTTATTGCTTACAGATCCAAGGGTACGGAGCCCAGCACTTCGTTCTGGACCAAGCTGTTCAACGATTTCTGCTCCGACGACTACGTGCAGAAGCTTTCCGCGGACGGCAACACCGACCCTTCCAACCCCGGCGGACAGGAGAGAGAAAAGCCCACCTATACGATGCCCGCTTCCGCCGATATAGCTGCGGTTGCAAACGGCAACAGAGTAAGCGCGACTTACAGGGCGGACGAGGACGAATTCTCCTGGCCCTGGCTTGTAAGCAACGAAGGATATATTTACTCCTCCAACACGGGCAAGCACAACTCATACTCCATTCTGTACGCCGATATCGATATGAAGAAGGACGAAGTTCTTGCCATCGAATACAACGTATCGAGTGAAGCGGACTGCGACTATTTGCACGTTTTCATTGACGGCTCACCCATAAGCGGGGACGGTTGGAGCGCGACCGACGGCTGGGTTTCCGCCGACTTATACGTTGCCGACCGCGACGAGAAAGTCGAACTTGCTTTCGCTTACCGTAAAGACGACGCCGACGGCGACGAAATAGGCGAAGACGTTGCAAAGGTAAGAAATATTCATATTTACGACGCAAGCGCAATCAGGAACCCGATTGACGTGATGCGCCCCGCGGCTTCGGGCGAGGTAATCGATTACTACAAATACGGCAGTTACGTAAACGCGGTATACAATCCCCGCGACGGCTTCTACCACAAGGACTCCGAAAACGGCGCGCTGCTTTATATATGCCTTAACAATTTAACTCCTTGGAGCGATTTGCACACGGGCACAACTTCGCAGAGCAACGGCGAAACCTATTACAGCACCCTTTACTATCTGACCTATTACAGATACGCGGTCAAGGGCGAAAACTTTGCCGTAATGCTGGGCGGCGAAAACCTTACCTCTACCGTAACCGAATTCTTTACGATTCAGGGATATATGGACGCGCCCAACTACCTTATACCCGTAACGCCGAAGCTGAAAACCTGGGCGGAAAAATTCGTGGAAAGGTACGAACGCGACAACGGCAAGGCAAGCCACGGTGACGAATGGCTGGAATTCTGCTTCTACTACGACCACTACGGCCCCGGTCACGCAAAGGGTGATAATTGCGCGAAGTACGACGACCCGACGCGCGGACTGACTATGAACAACAGCTACCGCGCTTACGAAAAGTCCGAACTTGCCGCAATGACGGACGAACAGAAATCCGAACTTAACCCCAACGCATACAATAAGGATACGGGCAGAAACAAGGCGTCAATCAACTTTGCTATGGAGACGCAGGAAAACGGCACGTACTACGAGTTTACGGCGTCGGAAGCGGGCGTTTATCAGATTCAGTCCTATCTGAAAGGCTGCTCGACGACGGCGGCAAAACCCGGGGTGATGGTTTTCGATAAAGACGGAAACTTCCGCGACATGCAAAACGACGTCCGCGACCACGACCAGTTTGTAAAGCAGGTATACACGGACGAAGACGAAGACCAGACACTGCCCGACACCGCATACCAGGGCTTCAACCACTATATAACGCTTAAAGCGGGTGAAACGGTTTACCTAAAACTGTTGACGGCTATGTCGACCGTAAGCTATTACGACTTCGATATCACCTATCTGGGCGAATCGTACGATAAAATGTTGATAGCTTCCACCGGCGGCGGCGCATGGACCGGCGAAAGCGGCACAGATTATCTGGGCGTTAAATACGCGTTAGTCGGTGATAAATATTACGTTGCGGACAGCGAAGGCAACGCGGATATGAGCAAGCCGTTATATATCGATATGATATTCGGAAGCTACCTGTACAGCGAACTGGTAACGTACAACGGCAAAACGTACAACTACAACTTTGCTCCCCTTAAAGATATAATCGACGACGGCGTGGTTTACAACGACAGGAATTTCGCGTTCGGCTCGTCTATGCAGAGCATGTTGCAGTCATACCTCGGCACCGCCACTGCCAAGGATAAAGACGACACCTACTACGGTATGGTTCAGGCGGACGTAAAGCTGGTTGAAATTCTGAACGTATACTTTGACCACTACGTTCACAACGGCAGAGGCGAAGGCAACGGCTGGCTTGCGTTTGCATGCTATATGGAGCACTACGGCGCGTAATATAGCCGCCGCTGTTAATTCAACTTTTAAAATAAATCTCTTTGGAGGATAAATATGAAAAAGATTATCAGAACTTTAACCATTGCCGTACTTGCGCTGGTTGCCGTGTTTGCCTGCACCTTTGCTTTGGCTTGTAACGGCGGCGACGACAACAAGGGCAGCACGAAGTCCGATTACAACTTTACCATAGTGTATGAAGACGGCACTGCCGTAAACGGTCAGACGGACGGCATAAACGGCGGCAAGGTTGCAACGCAGATTTGTCTGCCCGAAAGTGCAGGCGGTATGTGCGTTTCCCTGAATATACCGAAAATAAGCATATACCCCGACGCAAAAGGCAAGCTCAGCCTTTCTCAGGCTAAGGTAAACGAGCTGTTCGGCTCCACTACCGACGTGACGGTATTTGCTTTCCACGTTATGGCAGTTCCCGGTCATAAGGCTGACTGTGAAGTAGCAGTTAACGGCAAGGGCGATTACAAGGTTACCGTAACCAAAAACTGATTTTAATAAATTAAACCGCCCCGTGCGATATCGCACGGGGCGGTTATTTTATTGACTTTTAATCTATTGCGTTATCCGAGAGCCTTCTCCACTTCCGTCCTGAGCAGCGCTTCGGAGCAGGAGCCCTGATTGACGAAGGTAATCTTTCCGTCTGCATTTACTATTACCGTCATTGGATAGGCGTACTTGCCGCCCAGCTGCGTATACGTATCAAGCTCCTGCGTGTCCTGCGCAAAGGTCAGTTTATAGCTATTCCACGCCCTGCCGTTCTTGTCCTTCGCGGTATCAAGGAAGTACTGAACGCCCGTCGAAGGCACCGCAGAATAACTGTGTATAACGAACATATCTATTGCGCCGTCATAATCTTCGAAAACCTTTTCAAACTCAGGCAATTCCGCCTTGCAAGGGTCGCAATCGGTGTACCAGTAATTAAGTACCGTGACTTTCCCGCGGCTTTCCAGCAGCGAAACTTTTGCGCCTTCTTCGGCATTGTAACGGTCAAGCACGAAAAGCGGGCACATATCACCCTCCTTAAACACTTTAGCCGACATAGCCGTAGTTACGCCGTTTATAACCTCATCCCTGCCGAGAACGCGGTCTTCCTGCAATGCTACTCCGCCGTCGGCAGAAATAATAGCCGTTATGGGTTTAGGTACAGATATATCGCCGCCAACCAAGCCGTAGGCGTTTGTTTCCCTATCGTCCTGCGCAAATATTACGTTGTATTCGTTCCAGCCGTGCTCGTCAATAAACGCCTGCACGTCGCGGTCGTCCTTGTATATGGAGTGAATTGCAACGACGTCGGCAAAATCCAACTGATTATACAGTGTCGCCAGCTCGTTTAACTCTTCCATAGCCGCAACGCTCTCTTCAAGGTCTGTGCGCCAGAAATACAGCACCTTGACGCGGCGGTTATCATCACTAACCGTAGAGTAATCTTTTCCGCCTTCACTTGCCGCCGATTTATAAGTTGTAACCGTTAAGTTGAGCAACGCCGCCGACTTCCTTTCGGGCAAATTATAGCAAATCAACGCAGATATTAGTACCGCAACGGCAACTACCCAGGCGACGAATTCGACGACGAAGCGCGGGCGCTTGAACGCCGCTTTTACCGCCTGCATTCTGCCGCCCTTCTTTGCCTCGCTTACAACCGGCTCAGTTGCCTCCTCCTGCGCCTTTGCGCTTTCGGCGGCTTCCTGCCCGTCCGTTGCCGTAAGACCGCTCTCAGCCTCTGTATTTGCGCTCTGAGCGCTTTGCTCGCCGCCGCCCGATATTTCCTCGGGGTCGGCGCTTGCGACCGCTACGCTTGCGTTGGACTTGGCAAGTTCCAAAAGGGCAATCTTTTCACCCGACTCGACTACTGGCTGGTCGATAGGCGTCGTATTCTTTAAGAATATTTTGCTTCCCTTCCAGGTTATCGCCTGCACGGGGCAGACGGAGATACACTCGCCGCACTGAATACATTCGTGGTCGCCCACGTGCTTTATATCCATTTTACAGCCCTGCACGCACAGGCCGCAGTCGATACACTTATCCTTGTCAAGCTTGACGCCCAGCAGCGAAATTTTGTTGAACAGCGAATATATGGCGCCGAGCGGACAGATGAAGCGGCAGAAGAAGCGGTAAATGAATATGCTTGCAACCACCAGCGCAACCGCCAGACAGAACTTCCAGGTGAACAGATAGCCAAGCATTCCGTAGAAATCGGAGTTCTGTATATTCGCCAACAGGCTGACCGCGCCTTCCAGAGTGCCAGCGGGGCGACCAGATTTACAGCACGAAGGAGTCCGCGCGTACATCAGGGGCACCGCGATT
>CAMWHW010000058.1 GCA_947174175.1 uncultured Clostridia bacterium
CAAAGTAGACCCCACCAAGCTCAACGCGTTCGTGTTCGACCAGTTCCAGAGCGGATATTACGCGATAGGCGGAAAGGTCGGGCAGGCCTGGCAGTCGGGCGCAAAGCTGATGAAAAAGTAATGAATATTCAAACGGCGGAGTTCTCCGCCGTTTTCGTTTATTAACGATTGTTTTTTGATAGCTTCGGTGACTTTACTTTGCGCTGAAATATGTTATAATTAAAAAGCACTTAAATTTTTTGTCGGGAGGCAATTATGAAACGCTTAAAAATCTTTTTGGCGGCAATAGCTATGCTCGTTATGGCTTTTTCGTTTGCGGCTTGCGGCGCGAACCCGGGCGATAACGGCACGAACACTGGCGACGGCGGCGATAAAAATCAGACGCCGAACGAGGGGGAGAATAAAGGCGAAACGGATGAAAAAATTCTCGTCGCTTATTTTTCGGCAACCAATACGACGAAAGGCGTAGCTCAGAAAATTCAGACGGCAACGGGTTCGGCAATCTATGAAATAGTTCCCGCAATTGCTTACACGGCGGCTGACCTTAACTATAATACGGACTGCCGTGCAAACCGTGAACAGAACGACGCTGATGCGCGTCCCGCAATCAGCGGCAGCGTGGAAAATATCGGGCAATACGATACTGTGTTTATCGGTTATCCCATATGGTGGGGTCAAGCGCCTAAAATAATCTATACCTTCCTGGAAAGCTATGATTTTTCGGGTAAGACGATAATTCCGTTCTGCACTTCGGGAAGCAGCCCTATTGGTTCGAGCGCAACCAATTTGCATAGCCTGACACCTAACGCTACCTGGCTGAGCGGTAAAAGATTCGGCGGAAGCACCGGTCAGTCCGCAATAAACGATTGGGTAAGCGGACTGAATTTGTAACGCTGGGTAATTATTGCGGATACGGTTTAACTAGGCGTTACGAGTCGAAAAAGTCCGAAGGCAAAGTTATCGATCGTCAGCAAAACGGAAAAGCATAAGCAGGCATTATTTTGGGAGATAACGGCAATCATTAAAATGAGGATGATAGACTATGTGCACAGCGGCAACCTATAAAACGAAAGATTTCTACTTCGGACGTACTCTCGATTACGAATTTTCTTATACAGAGGAAGTGACCGTCACGCCCCGCAATTTTCCTTTTGAGTTGCGCAGCGGCGAGAAAATAGCAAATCACTATGCTATGATTGGAATGGCGTTCGTTCAGGATATTCCGCTGTATTATGACGCCGTCAACGAAAAGGGACTCGGTATGGCGGGGCTTAATTTCGTGGGCAACGCCTGCTATAACGACCCCGTTGAGGGCAAGATAAACGTGGCGCAATTCGAGTTTATTCCGTATATTCTCGGAAAGTGCGCGTCGGTGGACGAGGCGGTTAAACTGCTCGAAAAAATAAATCTGACCAACCTGCCGTATAGTGATAAGTTGCCCGTGTCTCAGTTGCATTGGATTATTGCAGATAAGCACAGGGCAATTACGGTAGAGTGCGTGAAGGAGGGGTTGAAGATTTACGACAATCCCGTAGGCGTGCTTACAAACAATCCGCCATTTGACGAGCAGTTGTTCAATCTGAATAATTATATGCGATTATCCCCTCGGGAACCGAAAAATTTGTTTTCGGACAAACTTCCGTTAAAGGCGTACAGCAGAGGCATGGGCGCGTTGGGACTGCCCGGTGACTTGTCGTCTCAGTCACGGTTTGTAAGGGTAGCGTTTACAAAAATGAATTCGGTGTCGGGAAGTTCGGAAGAGGAGAGCGTAAATCAGTTTTTTCATATTCTCGGCTCGGTAGAACAACAGCGCGGCTGCTGCTTGGTAGACGAAGGGAAATATGAAATAACCATATATACGTCATGCTGCAACGCCGACAATGGCATATACTATTACACGACCTACGAAAATCACGGCATTACCGCCGTGGATATGCACGCCGAAAACCTTGATTCGAATACGCTATTCAGATATCCTCTTGACAAGAAAGAAAACATAACTTTTTGCAACGTGAAAAATTGAACGGCTTTTAGTTATCGCGTTAATGCCGCGCGTTTTCAAATCGAAAACGCGCGGCTTGATTTTTTAATTGCGTTTTGCTATAATATGTCTATGGCTATTACGATAAATATTTATTATAGCGGAGAGGGCGGCAACGCAAGGAAATTTGCGGAGGAAATGCTTGCAAGCGGGACTGTTAAGGATATCCGCGCGGAAGAAGGAAATATCAGATACGATTACTTTTTTCCTATGGACGATCCACAAACCGTGCTGCTGATAGACAGCTGGAAAGACCAGCGTTCGCTTGATAAGCACCACGCGTCGCCCATGATGGCGAAAATTACCGAGCTTCGAAACAAATACGACTTGCATATGAAAGCGGAGCGGTATATATCTGACGAAACGGGAATACCCGCAACCGATAAAATCTATATACGCAAATAAAAAGGAGTTTATCTATGGACGAGAAATTGAACCTTACCAAAGAGTGGGATAAAGTGTTCCCGAAAAGCGAAAAGGTGGACCACGATAAAGTGACTTTCCACAACCGTTACGGCATAACGCTTGCCGCCGATTTATATGTTCCGAAGAACGCAAAGGGCAAGTTGCCCGCAATTGCGGTGTGCGGTCCGTTCGGTGCGGTTAAGGAACAGTCTTCGGGACTTTACGCCCAGACTATGGCGGAGCGAGGCTATCTTACGATTGCTTTCGACCCTTCGTTCACGGGCGAGAGCGGCGGTCAGCCCAGATACGTTGCGTCCCCTGATATAAATACTGAGGACTTCTGTGCGGCGGTTGATTATCTTTCATGCCGCGGTGACGTCGACCCCGATAAAATAGGAATTATAGGCATTTGCGGCTGGGGCGGTATGGCAATCAACGCGGCGGCTATCGACACCAGAATCAAGGCAACCGTAGCTTCCACTATGTACGATATGACCAGGGTGAACGCCAAGGGGTACTTTGATGCGGCGGACAGCGAAGAGGCGCGCTATCAAACCAAAAAGGCGTTGAACGCGCAGCGCATAGCCGACTACAAAAACGGCGGTTACGAGCTGGGCGGAGGGGTGGTAGACCCGCTTCCCGCCGACGCGCCGTTTTTCGTAAAGGACTATTACGATTATTACAAAACCAAGCGCGGCTATCACAAGCGTTCGCTTAACTCCAACGGCGGCTGGAACAAGACGAGCGCGCTTTCGTTCATCAATATGCCCATACTTGCGTACAGCAACGAAATCAGAAGCGCGGTGCTTGTAATGCACGGCGAAAAAGCGCACTCGTGCTACTTCGGCAAGGACGCGTTTAAAAACCTGAAAGGAGATAATAAGGAACTGCTTATCATCCCCGGCGCCGTTCATACAGATTTGTACGACAGAACGGATATAATACCGTTTGATAAACTGGACGATTTTTTCAAAAAGAACTTTAACGCATAAAGGAGATATATTATGATAGTCAAACAGACGGCAGGGCGCGATTCGCTTGGAGATTTCGCCCCCAAATTCGCGGAGCTTAACGACGACGTTTTATTCGGAGAGGTATGGTCGAGCGACGCACTTCCGCTTAAAACCCGCTCCATGCTTACGGTGACGACGTTGGTTTCGAAAGGACTTATAGACAGTTCTTTTCAATACCACCTGCAAACGGCAAAGGCTAACGGCGTAACCAAAGCGGAAATGGCGGAGCTTTTGACCCACGTTGCGTTTTACGCGGGCTGGCCCAACGCGTGGGCTGCCTTCCGTATGGCGAAGGAAGTTTATAAGGACGACGAGGGAAAGTTCGGCGGACTGTTCGGACTGGGAGAGCCGAACACGGCGTATGCAAAATATTTTATCGGCAACTCTTACTTGAAGCCGCTCACCGACCCCAAGCAAACGGTGTTTATGGCAAACGTAACGTTCGAGCCGAAATGCCGCAACAACTGGCATATACATAGGGCCGAACAGGGCGGCGGACAAATTCTGTTGTGTACGGACGGCTGCGGATGGTATCAGGAATGGGGCAAACCCGCGCAGGCGTTAAGACCGGGCGACGTCGTTTATATCCCCGCAGGCGTAAAGCATTGGCACGGCGCTGCGGCGGACAGCTGGTTCACTCATATAGCAGTGGAGTGCCCAGGAGTAAAGACGTCCAACGAGTGGCTTGAACCCGTATCGGACGAGCAATATTGCAAACTGGAAAAGTGATTATAACGCAGCCGCAGTTTTAAAAACTGCGGCTGCAAACTTTGTCTGAATAAAAGTGTGCGTTTTGTGAAATTATTCGACGGTCGGTTGATAATCAAGCGAAACACTTGACATTAAATTTTGTTAAATGATATAGTATATTCGGTTGACAAATCAACCGACAGGAGAGTATATGGAAGATTTGTACATAAATTTTACGGCTTCGATTACGAAACTTAATAAACTTGTACAAAGAATCAAGTCTTACGAAATCAGTAAATACGGCTTGCAGCCCATTCACGTTTCCTGCGGGTATTATTTAAGTAAAAACCCGCAGGGCTTAACGGCAAAGGAATTGTGTGAATTAACAATGGAGGATAAGGCGGCGATATCCCGCGCTCTGAAATCTTTGCAGGAAAAAGGTTTCGTTAAGTATTTGCCGAGAGGCAGAAACGAAATAGTGCAACTTACGGAAGAAGGCGAAAAACTTTCAGCCGTAATAAGCGAAAGAATAAATCTGGCGGGTAAAGCAGGTTGTGCAAAAATTACCGACGAAGAAAGAAAATTATTTTATAATTCGCTTTTGGAAATTTCGGATAATCTTATCGGGTATTATCAGAAACTGATTAAAGGGGAGCAGTAAATAGGTTTATATGAAAGTCATAAAAAAGCAACGCAACAGTAAAATGTGTATAATGTGCGGGCTGGATAACGAATACGGCGTCCGTGCGCCGTTTTACACAATGGAGGACGGAAGCGTTATGACGGTGTTTTCATACCGGGAGCAGCACCAAAGTTATCCGGGCAGAGTACACGGCGGGCTTATCACCAGTATGCTTGACGAAATGGGCTTGCGCGCGCTTTGGGCGAAAGAGCTTACGGAAGAAAGTTTCGGCGTTACTACATCGATTCAAACCAAGTTCAGAAAACCCGTACCTTATAACGAAACGATTATCGGCAAAGGTATTATAGTCAAAGATACGCCTAGATTTTGCACCGCAGAAGTCGGACTTTACGATAAGCACGGCACGCTTCTTTCAAACGGCACGGTCAATTATTTAAAACTGACCGTAAAGGAAATTGCCGAAAACGTTTCGGAACATGAAGAGCTATGCTATCTGGTTGAAGACGGTGTATCGGAAATCAGTTTTGAATAGAGCGGAGGAGAAATTACTATGGATAAAATTGCGATTGTTACGGACTCCAATTCGGGCATAACGCAGGAAGAAGGAAAAAATCTGGGTATATACGTAGTGCCCATGCCGTTCACCGTTGACGGTGTGGAATATCTGGAAGACATATCTATAACGCAGGAAAAGTTTTTCGAGCTTCTGGAAAACGGTGCGGACGTAACGACTTCCCAACCCTCGCAGACATATCTGGAAGAACTGTGGCAGAACCTGCTTAATTCCTACGAGCATATAATATATATTCCTATGACAAGCGGGTTAAGCGCAACCTGCGAAAACGCGAAAAAGTTTGCTGAAAAGTTTAGCGGCAGAGTTCACGTAGTCGACAATTTAAGAATTTCCGTTCCGCAGAAGATAAGCGTATACGAAGCGCTGCACATGGCAAAGGACGGCAAGCCCGTAGAGGAAATTTTAAAGCACCTTGAAAATACGACGGGCAAATATTCGATTTACATAATGCTGAGCGTGTTGAAATATTTAAAGAAGGGCGGCAGAATTACGCCCGCCGCAGCCGCTCTCGGGGATATGCTGAAATTAAAACCTATCCTGTCGTCACGCGGGCAAAGCTTTGATAAGTTTGCCGTAACCATTTCAATGGGGCAGGCAAAAAAGAAGATGATTCAGCAGATAAAAAACGAACTAGAAACCGAGTTCAAGTCCGAATACGAACAGGGTAAAATGGCTTTACTGGTTGCCTATTCAAAGGTTAAGGATGAAGCCTTGAAGTTTGCCAAAGAGATAGAGCAGGAATTTCCGGATATGAAGGTGCTTTACGTCGACCCGCTGTCGTTAAGCGTTGCCTGCCATACTGGTGCGGGTACGCTGGGAATAGGAATTTGCGTCTGCAATTATATCTAATCACATTGTTTTTCGGCTTTCAACCACAACATATTGTGTTTTATGCAAAATTGACAACTATTTTGAACTTTTTTGCCGAAAAGTATTGAAATTATAAAAAAGGTGTGATATAATTCCAACACTCAAAGTATTTGTTACTGAAAGGAGAAAATTATGAAACTGTTTAAAATGAC
>CAMWHW010000059.1 GCA_947174175.1 uncultured Clostridia bacterium
CTAACACGCTTGACGATTTGAAAGCAAAGCTGACCGCAACGGCGCACTTCGATACCGGCGCAACGGAAGCAATAGCAATCGAAAACGTGACCGTAGTTTGCAACGGTTTGCGCGACAACGGCAAGTTTAAGGCGGGTAACCAGTCGTTGACCATAAAATACGGTGAGTTCACCGCGGTTGTGAATAATATTTTGGTAAGCCGTGAAAAGGTTGCTCTGCCTTCGTTCAAGGGCGGTTTAAAGTACACGGGCGTGGCGTTTAAGCCGACAGTGAACGACTTTAACGGATACGACGAAGCGCTTATGACTTTTGTCGTTGACAAGACCGTTCCCGGCTTGGCAGTCGGTTCATATAAGGCAGTGTTCGCTTTGAACGACCCCGAAAACTACGAGTGGGCTACTGCAACGACTTTGAAAAAAGCGTTGCTTGCCGTGACCTATGACGAAATGGTGCTGAACGCAAACGAAGCAGCGGTTGACTGGAACATATCGAAAGCCGTACTTACTGCAACCAAGACCGAGGGCGGTTTGCCCGTATTTGCAAGCGAAAGCTTTATCGGCGCGTTTGCGGACGTGGTAACCTTGAAGTACTACAAGGACGAGGTTTGCACGGAGGAAATCGCGGCGGCAGATTTGGCGCACGAAACCACTTACTTCGTAAAGGCCGAGCTTCTCGACACCGAAAACTTCGAACTTGACAGCAGTGCGGCGGCGCTTACGGTTAAACCGTTCAGCTACACGACCCCCGCGCGTGAACTCACCGTTTGGGAAAAGATAGTCAAATTCCTTTCCGTAAACTGGTGGTGGATAGTCATTGCGGCGGTTGCTCTGATACTCCTCATAACCATAATTGCGTGCGTTGCGCGTGCGGCTAAGAAAAAGCGTGAGCGCGAGGAACGCAGACTTGCCGAGGAGAAGGAAGAGAAAAAGCGTGAGCAGGAAGAACGCCGTTTGGAGCGCGAGGAGCGTATGGCAAGGCTCAGCCAGCAACAGCAAATGCCTCCTATGATGATGCCGCAAATGATGCCCCAGATGATGGGACAGATGCCGCAGATGCAGGCGCCCCAGGCACCTCAGCAGCAGTACGCACCCCAGACAGCGGCGGGCGGCGGCATGGTAACCGAAGCGCAGTTTATGCAGGTGCAGGCTGAACTCGCGGCACTTAAAGCCGCGCAGGAAAACGCAAAAGAAATTGCGGAGCTCAGGGCAGAAGCAATTCGCTCGGAAGCCGCGCTCAGAGCCGAAGCGGCAATGCGCAGCGACATAAACGCACTTAGGTCAGGCGGAGAGCAGGCTATACCCGGCGGCATGACCGCGGCAACGCTTGTTGAAATAGTGACTGCGGCAATGGAAAAGGTCATTGAAAACAGGGAAAAGGGAACGGCGCAGTCCGCAACCGCAACGCCCGAAGCTGCGCCCGCGGCAACGCAGGTTCCTCCCGACGCGGTAATGACCACCGTTACGACCACCAAGATAGACACTACCAAAAAGCCCGCGCAGACCGCGCAGGCGCCCGCCCCCGTCAGAACGGTAGTTCGCAACGTGGTAGCGCCCATGCCCGTTGACGACGGAAGAGTGTTCGACGTAGGCGGCTTCTATACGCCCGCAGACCCCGTAACCGATATGGGCTTTACGGACGAAGCGGATAAAGACTAAACCAATCAAACGACAAAAACCCGTCCTTTGCGGCGGGTTTTTATTTGTTGCAAAATTTAATTGAAATTGTCCGCGGAATTTGTTAAAATGAAATTATGAATACTTCAAAATACAGTTCGGAACATATTGACGGCGTGCTGAGTTTGCTTAAACGGGAAAACAACCTGGTTGAGTTGTTTTCGGATATCTTTTTCGATATTGCGCGCGTCGTGGCAGAGGAGCCGACCGACAAACAGAAACTGCATAAACTGATTGCGAAAACCTATTCGTTTCTGGCTTTCGAAAACGACGAGCTTGTGGGCTTTGCCGGTATGGACAAGGAAGGCAGCGTGGGAATTCTGGTGACCGCAGGTGGAGAAAATTCCGAAAAAGCCGCAAAAAGCTTAATGAGGGCGCTAGAACGCAGAGCGGCAAAAAAGGAGCTGGCATCCGTTTTCGTTTTGAAAACTACTAATTCCGAAGCGCTGTTGCTCGACCTCGGGTACAAGCCGTTCACTATGCAGGAGGGCGACGCGCCGCACCCCACGATGATGGCAAAGGAAATTGCGCCCAAGGATAAATTTACTATAACGCCCGACAAGGTGCGTAAGATAAGGCTGGACCCTTCCAAGCCGATAAAGGTTGAAGAAAAAATTGTCGTTTTTCCCAAGGTTTTTTTGATCGTAGCGTGCTTTTTCGTCGTGCTGCTTACCATAATAACCGTTGCTGAATACGTCAAAAACGGCAGTATCGACTCCAAATTTTATACGTTTTTTATCGTGGTTGGCGTAATATTTGCCGCCGCTCTGGCGCTGTTCATCGCCTATATGATGAGGGGCGCACGCGTGAAGAGGGAGATTTTGGAGCAAATGGAGGTAACCAACGGCATAGTTACCGAAGTTACCGTTCACACGCGTTACGTACGGGACAGCGACGGAAACAGTGACCGCCGTGAAGACGTTGGGGTTTACTACGTTTATTACGACGGCGACGTGAAGCGCGAGGGCGGCTTTACGCGCACTTATTCGCATTTCAATTCGCAGTTTTTCAAGGGGCAGGAAGTAATAATTGCCTACGACGAAGACAAGAGTTATCTGTTGACCAAATACACGATTATGGACGAAATGCCCGCAAAGCTGAACGCAAGCCGCACGTTGCCAGTCGTGGAAGCTGATGAAATCGAAGAAGACACGGAAGCAGTGCAAAGCACGGAGAGCGCTAAGCAGGAGAAGACAGGAAAGACTCCGCGCGCAAGAAGAATTAACGATATTTCGGAGTATATGCCCGTCAAGGAAAGCAAACTGTTTTACCTGACTGCGTTAGTTTTGCTGTCTATGTGCTTTGTGGCAATTGCGGTAACTATTGTGGCGCTCTTCGTTATGTCGTCTTATTCGGACGTTTCGCTTTCAACACTGTGGGACGGTATGCGGTGGTTTATCGTTGCCGTGGCGGTGTTGCCGGGAGGAATAGGCCTTGTTTATCTCATTATTCCGCTCAGCGCGCGGCTTAAATTCAAAGCTTTGCTTAAAACCGATTTCGTTGCGGTAAAGGGAGAACTGATCTGTTCGGAAATGACTTACAGAGGGAACGAAAGCCCTTCCTATGCGTGCAGGTACGTGGATACGGACGGCGATACTCACACGATAAAGGTTAGTTCTATGTTCGTCAAGCGCAGGGTACAGGAAGGTAAGACGGACGTAATCGTGGCGTACAACTACAAAACGGCAATCGTTCTCGTCAAAAAATATAAACTGCCCATACGGTTGAGGTAGTCAATATTATTTATTTGACTAAACGCGTGAAATCTTTTATTATAATGAAAAGAGGTGACCCAAAATGCGTGTGGTTATAAAAATAGGTACGTCTACGTTGACGTACCTTAACGGCAATTTAAACGTGCATACGTTTGAAAACCTTTGCAAAACCGTTGCGGATATAAAAAATGCGGGTAACGAAGTTATTCTCGTTTCGTCGGGTGCAATTGCACTCGGCAAAAGCAAGCTGGGTTTAAGCGAACGCCCCGCGGATATTCCCACCAAGCAGGCGGCTGCGGCGGTGGGACAGAGCGAGCTTATGTGCTTTTACGACAAGGCATTTTCGGAATACCATCACACGGTTGCACAGGTTCTTATAACCGCGGAAGATCTGAACGGCGGCGAGCGCAGCGTAAACTTCGGCAACACTATGGAACGGCTCTTGTCGCTGGGGGCGTTGCCCGTCATCAACGAAAACGACACGGTTGCAACGGCGGAAATTTCGGTCAGTGATAACGACACTCTTTCCGCGTTGGTTGCGGTCACCGTAAAAGCCGATTTGCTGGTGCTTTTATCCGACATCGACGGTCTGTATTCCGCCGACCCGCACAAGGATAAAAACGCGAAACTCGTTCCAGTGGTGGAGGAAATCACTCCCGCACTCGAACGCATTGCGGGCGGTTCGGTAAGCGGAGTGGGTACGGGCGGTATGGCAACCAAACTGCACGCAGCAAAGATATGTATGCGGTCGGACTGCGATATGGTTATCGCAAACGGCGCGGCGCCCGAAATTCTTTACAAAATTATTGCGGGCGAAAAAGCGGGCACGCATTTTATAGGTAAAAAGTAATGACTACTATCGAGATATTAAAGGCTTGCGCGTCGGCAAAGCGCGGTATAGCAGCATTGTCGACGGAGCGCAAAAACACGGCTCTGAACGCAGTTGCGGACAGCCTGGAAGCCTGCACGGGCGAAATTTTGGCGGCCAATGCGGAGGATATGCGCGAAGCCCGTTCGTCCGTTTCCGCAGTAATGCTGGACAGGCTGGCGCTCGACGAAAAGCGCATTAAAGCAATGGCGGACGGCGTTCGCCAGGTTGCCAAACTTCCCGACCCCGTCGGCGTAACGCTGGACGAAATCACGCGCGCGGACGGACTTAAAATCAGGAAAATTTCCGTGCCTCTGGGTGTGGTTGCAATAATTTACGAAAGCCGTCCCAACGTCACTTCTGACGCGGCGGCGCTTGCGTTAAAGAGCGGCAACGCCTGCGTTCTGCGTACGGGCAGGGAGGCGCACCGTTCGGCGGAAGCAATAGTCAACGCAATGCGCAAAGGGTTGGCGGCGGTCGGTATCGACGGTGCGGCAATAGGGTTTATCGAGGACGTGTCGCGCGACAGCGCGCTGGAACTTATGCGCGCAAAGGGATATATCGACCTTTTGATTCCGCGCGGCGGCGCGGGACTTATCAGGGCGTGCGTAGATAACGCCAAAGTGCCCTGCATAGAGACGGGGACGGGCATTTGCCACGTTTACGTCGACGGTAAAGCAAACCTTGCAAAAGCGCTGAAAATTATAGAAAACGCCAAGTGTTCGCGCCCTTCGGTTTGCAACGCCATGGAAGTCTGCCTCGTAGACAAGGCGGTTGCGCACGAATTTTTGCCCACGTTGTGGGAAAAGCTTGCGTATGCAAGGGAAGAAAATCCCGTACAGCTTATTCTGGATAAAGAGGCTTATTCCGTACTCGGCGGCAAAGAAAATTGCCGTGCGGCGGAGGCGGTTGATTTCGACACCGAATTTCTGGACTACAAAATGGCGGTTGCTGTCGTGGACGGAGTTGACGGCGCAATTGCGCACGTTTCGGCACACTCCACGGGGCACAGCGACTGCATAGTGACCGAGGACGGCGCGTCGGCGGAAAAATTCGTTTCGTCAGTGGACAGCGCGGCAGTATACGTCAACGCGTCCACACGTTTTACAGACGGCGGCGAATTCGGGTTGGGTTGCGAAATGGGCATATCCACTCAGAAGCTGCACGCGCGCGGCCCCATGGGTTTAAGGGAACTGACCACCTATAAATACGTAATATCTGGCAACGGCAACGTCAGATAAAATTTTTCGGCGATAATATTTGCCAATAGCGCAATGCTATGATAAAATATCGGTATGGAACGTATCACTTTTAGAGAGCGCACGGGAATAGTCGGTAAAAAAAGAAACAAGCCGAAATTGTCGGAGCGCATCAGTCTTTATTTTTATATCAGGCGTTGCAAAAAAATCAAGCTTGCTTCGGAAAAATGGTATAAGGAGCAGGACGCAGTAAACGCTCTGCCTTCGGCGGGAATCGGACCGAAAAAGCGTAAAATCTTTTATAAATTTACCATGCCCGGCGGCGTTGATTTTCAGTTTCTGCACGGCGGTCTGGTAATAAACTATCCCGAAAACGTAAAACTCGGAAATAATATGATTTTCAACCGTAACGTAAGCATAACCGCGCGCAGCGGAGTAAGTCTGGGCAACGACGTGATGTTGGGACCGAACGTCGTTATTAACGACAGCAACCACGTGTTTATTGATAAAGATACGCCGATAACCAAGCAGGGGCATACCGCCGAACCGATAGTCATAGAGGACGACGTCTGGATAGCTTCCAATTCGGTAATTTTAAAGGGAGTTCATATCGGCAAGGGCGCGGTAGTTGCCGCGGGCAGCGTGGTCACTAAGGATGTGGCGCCCTATACGGTGGTTGCGGGAGTTCCCGCCCGTAAGATAAAAAACAGGGGAGAATAAAATTTCACCTTAAAAAATTTGACCTTTTATTTCAATACCGTTAAAATATAAACCGTAAAAAAATTTATAGGAGATATACAATGAAGAAAATCAAGGCACTCTTAGCTGAATTCAAAGCGTTTATAACGCGCGGCAACGGCGTTGATATGGCTGTCGCCGTTATTATCGGCGCG
>CAMWHW010000060.1 GCA_947174175.1 uncultured Clostridia bacterium
CCCCTACACCTACCCCCACGCCCACTCCTACGGGCGACAAGCTGAAGGTTCCCGCAGACGCGGTTGCGCTTATGGTTGAAGGCGTCGGCGACGAGGAAGTTCAGCTTTCCGCGGCAAAGAAGTCCCACGCAATCGATAAGACGGGCATAAAGGTATACTTCGGTACGGGTGACAGATCCAACCCCACCAAGGGCACGGAAGTTCCCGCAGCTAATCTTGACCTCAAGCTGGTTGACCCTAAGGAACAGACCTGCAGCTCGTGGGAAGGCTTAAAGATGAACGGCGACTACACCTTAACCGCAAAGCTTAAGGACGCAGTCGATTCCGAAGGCAATGCGCTTGACGAAAACGATTACGTAGGCACCATTCTCGTAAAGGTTATCAACAAGGCTACCGAGATTGCGCTGAAGGAAGGCGCAACCACCACGCAGGCACAGTCGGTTGTGGACGGCATGACCTCCACCTGGACTTACGAAATCACCCGTGAAAACGAGGACAAGGAAGACGTTGCGGCTAAGAACGTAACCGTCGGCAGAATCGACCACGTTCACACCGGTGAAAGATCGGCTGCCATTTCCACCAAGGTAGAAGGCGTGGAAGTTAAGGGCACCGTAAATTACACTATCAGTGCAACGGACGGCGCAATCGTTCAGTCCTACGCTCTGCGTGCGGCAGACCTTGCAGACAAGGTTTCCGGCAACGACGGCATTCAGAAGGCTGACGTTAATCTTCAGGACGGCAGATTCATAGTTCAGGCAACGAAGGGCGGAGTTGACGACCACGGCAACGAATACGACGGCAAATATTTTGCAAAGCGTCTTAAGTTCGGCGGTCACGTACTCGGCGACAATTCCAAGGCGTACATCAAGATTCACGTAGACGCAGCGGCTCTTATTACCGTATACGGATACGCTAACACCGGTACGGCGGGCAACGGCGAAGCAAACAGATACCTTTCGATATACGACGGTATAACTTATACTGACGGTCAGAAGAAGGCTACTCTCGGCAACATCATCGGCGACAAGCAGAACACCTTGCAGAAGGAAGATACCAGACACACGTTCAACGTTACCGCAGCGGGCGATTATTACCTCGTTTGCGAATCGGGCGACGTCTGCATCTCCTACGTTCAGGTTGACCAGATAGTTACCACCGGCGACGCAGTAAATCTCGGCGGTGACGCTGCTCCTTCCGCACTTAACCTTGATACCTCCGCGGCAACCAAGGCGTACAAGAAGGACGCTACCGTTTCCTTCGAAGGAATAACCGGTTCGATTACCTATGCAAACGCAGTTACCCTTGACTCGACCAAGGTTGACATTGCAAACGCAGACCTCGTATTCCCCGAAAGCGTTGATACCAGCAAGTTGGGTCCCAAGGAAGTAACCGTTGAATATACTCCCGAAGGCGGCAGCAAGCTTACGGCTAAATATACGATTAACGTTGAATCGGAAGTAGCAGGCGTATGGGGCGCAACCGCAAAGCTTTCGTCCGACGTCAACACCGAACTTCCCGAAGGCAGCGCGGCAGACGCAGCGGTTACCGTTAAGCTCAGCGATTTGGAAGCGGCTATCGTCGGCAACAGCACCACCGCAACGGCTACCGTAACCGATGCTACTTATAAGGCCGAAGGTGCGGAAGGCGACGGCACGGCTATCACCGCGGCAGGCGTAGGAATCACCAAGGGCAAGTACGTTATTACCGCAACCGTTAAGGTTACCGACGGCGACGACGAAGCTACCTTCGAAAATCTTACGATTGAAATCAACGTTACCGTAGCGGGCGAAATGTCCGAATTAAAGCTGAACGTAAACGATTTAACCGCAGAAGCTAAGTATACCGCAGATAAAGTTCTTAAAACCGGAGAGCTTGCAACGATTACCGCATTGGTAGATTGTCAGGTGGAAGCGAACACCGGTACGACCGGATATACCAACCGTCTTAAAACCGGCGGCAGCGTAGCTACGAATAAGAAAGCAATAAAGGTTGAGCTGCAAGGCAAAGCTACTATTACGATAATCTATAAGAAGGGCGGCAACACCAGAACGGCGGGCTTGTACGACAGTTCAGCTAAGGTAATTGAGGCGCATTCTGAGGCAGAAGATAGTTCTTCGACGTTGTTCACGTATACGTTCGCGGCGGTTAACGCAGGCACCTATTATCTGGGTGGTACGAACGGTATCAACTTCTACGAAATTATCATAACTCCCGCGGCATAATAAGCTTCGGCAGGAACCAATTTAACACAAAACGCACTACGCCCAACGGTAATTTTGCCGTTGGGCGCATAGTGCAAAAAAAGGCAGACAAGCCTTTTAACTTAAAATCTATATTTTTATAAAGGAAATAATACCGTTATGAAATCAAAAAAACTTATTTCGGCGCTGCTGCTCGTTGCGGTAGCCGGTTCCGCCGCGGGCGCGGTAACTCTTGCAGCCTGCAAGGATAAGCCTCAGGAAGGCGTTATCTACGTTGCGGTTAACGGCACGTCTAAGGGTAAGGGTACCAAAAAGAGCCCCAAAGAGCTTTCGGAAGTTTTGGCAGATCCGGACTTGGCGCCCGGCACGACCGTTCTGGTACAGCCCGGCACTTACGAATTTACCAAAAGAACGACCGTTATGTCAAGCGGCACGTACAACAAGTACATTACCATAAAGAACGCTGACCCCACCCAAAAGGCGGTTATGTCGTTCTATGGTATGAAGTTCGAATCTACCGCCCGCGGCGTGCAGATTTACGGCGACTACATTCACTGGGACGGCATTGACGTGTGCGGCGCAGGCGACAACGGTATGTACATAGGCGGCAGCTATAATATCGTTGAAAACTGCGAGTTCTACGACAACCGCGACACGGGTTTACAGCTTGGCAGAAGCTACAGCCCCGATCTGACAAACAACATAAATCTCCAGTATGACGATATCAATTACTGGCCCAGCTATAACCTGATTAAAAACTGCACTTCGTACAACAACTACGATAACGAAACCTACGGCGAAAACGCCGACGGCTTCGCGGCAAAACTTACCGTAGGCTACGGCAACGTCTTTGACGGATGTATAGCTTACCGCAACTCGGACGACGGCTGGGATTTGTTCGCAAAGACGGACAGCGGCAACATCGGCGAAGTTATAATGTATAACTGCGTCGCTTTCGAAAACGGCTTTATACTCGAAACGCAGGAAGATTTCAATAAAAAATTCCCCACCTTCGATGCCCGCAGAAAGGAAAACGACACAAGCAAGTATACCACCCGCGACGGCGACGGCAACGGCTTTAAGCTGGGCGGCTCCGTAATGGAAGGCGAGGTTTTGATGCAGAACTGCCTTTCGTTCAACAACCGTATGCACGGCGTAACCGATAACTCCAACCCCGGCGTGCTTATTATCGACGGTATAACTTCCTACAACAACGGCGCAAACGTTAACGGCGAAGGCAAGATTGATTACACCAATTCTAACGGCATTGACGACGGTTGCGGCAACGTTGATTTCGCGCGTCAGTTCTACAGCTATAACCACATTGCAAACACCCTTTCCGTAAACAACGGCAACGGCTGGATGGCGGCGGACGAATACAGAGGAACGGTCAGCAATTCGACCTTCGTCAACGCAGGTTCGAACAGGAGGGGCGACGTTGCGTCCGATTTGCAGGCTTACGACGGTTTCTCCGTTACGAAGGACGCCGAGTATAACACCAAGACCAAGGACAGAGGTACCAGAGTTACAACCGCAACTGCTGCGGCGGATATTTTCAAGGCTCTGCCCACTAACGACCTCGGCTTCGATAAGACTCTTCACAGCAAGTGGAGAAACAAGGATATGTCTATAAACCTCGGCGACCTGCTTGCGCTTAAAGACGCAGACGGCACGCAGGGCAGCAAACTCAATTATTCGAGCTGGGACGAGTATCCCCACTACGGCATGACCGACCTCACTACAATGTCGAGCGAGGACGACGCCGTTGCGCAGGCTATAATCGATATGGCTTATCTGCCCGTCAATACGAAGTCGGTATATCAGGATTTCGACGCGGTTACCAAGATTAAAAACGTAAATATCGCGTGGTCGTCCAGCGACGAATCGCTTATCAAGGTTACCGATATAAAGGGTACTTCCAACTCCAAACACGAGGACGTTAGAATTCAGATTATCCGTCCCGACGATGGCGACAAGCAGGCTGTTCTGACCGCGACCGTTAAGCAGGGCAACGTTACCAAGACCAAGAATTTCACCTTGACCGTTAAAAAGAATACTTACCGTATCGGCGAGATTTACATCGAAGGTCTTACCAACGACGCGATAATTATCGACAAGGGTGAAACGTGGAATGAGTTCCGTCCTCCCGTAGCGAAGATTATAAACGGCACTTCGGACAGCGGCGTGGAAATCGCGTCGGCTTTGTACACCAACGACCGTACTATTAAGTACGCTACGTTCGAAAATCCCGAATCCTTCGAGCTTATGCGTACCGGCTTCGATGCGACCAAGGCGGGTATCTGGGAAATTACTCAGAAAATCACCATGGACGAGAATAAGGCCGAGCTTGCAAAGGCTGTGGACGGCGAGGGTCAGGCTCCCAACGTTGACACGAAGATTTACTACATTTACGTTGCGGATCCCGGCGCAAAGGTTGATTTCAAGAAAGATAAAAACAACGTCGTTTTAAGTTCCGTTACCGTAAACCATACCGGCTATAATATCTCATGTGAATTCGCAAGTCCTACCGGTACTATCTATTCGATGAGCGTTCCCGCGGGCGGCACTGTTCCCACGGCGGATCAGATTAAGGAGGCTGCTAACGACGAAACTAACACCGCGGCGGCTAAGTATGAATACCGCGCAACGGGCGGTTCGTTTGATTTCGAAAACGCTAACTCCGCGGGCTACACGGCTTACTACTTCCTTGAAAATATGGACGGCACGCAGAAGTCCAAAGTTTACAGCAAGGCAATTTCCACCAAGGCAATTTCCACCAAGGCTGATTTCGAAGGTATGCTTGCTTCCAACAATAACACGACCATTTATCTGTTGCAGAACGATATCGACCTCGAAGGCAGCGTTACGACGGTAGACACCCCGTTCGTGGGCGTGTTCAACGGTATGGGTCACAAGATTCATAACGCCGAAATCAAGAAGACGGTTGAGGACGACAAGATCCGCACCGGTCTATTCAGACTGGTTCAGGGCGGTTCGATTATGAACGTTACGTTCGAAGATATCGTAGTCGAGGACGTTCTCGGTAAGGCGGAAAGAACAGGTCTCATCGCGGTAATGCGCGGCGGCTACCTCGGCAACATTGTCGTTCATAACTGCGACGTTACCGGTATCGCCAGAGTCGGCGCGCTGGTAGGTCAGATTATTACCGAGGCGAGCGACGGCTTCAATACATCGGTAATCGACAGAATTTCCGTAACCAGCGACAAGGACGAGAGCGGCAATTACCTGCACAAGGTTTACGCAACTAACCAGAGAGCGGGTGCGGTAGTCGGCTATATCCAGGCGGGCAACGCGGCTTATTACAATATCGTATACATTTCCAACTGCTACGTTGATACCTTCGTTCAGGCTGATACGAGCTATTGCGGCGGCGTACTCGGCAGATGCGACGACAGAAACGTCAACGACTATATGGAAATCACCAACTGCCTGTTCCTCGGCAAGCTTGAATCGCCCCTGCATACCGGCGGAATCGTAGGCGGTATTTCGGGCACCGGTAAGTCAAGAATATTCAGCTGCGTCGGCTACGGCACGATGATTTATTCGTCCGAAAAGACGCTGATGGAGTCTTCGGCAAAGAACTGCTCCAACATCGTAGGTAACTGCGGCAGCAACGCGGACGCTATCGTAAGAAACTGCTTCGCTAAGTTCGACGAGTACAATGCAAACTTCAACGTAACCACGTTCGGCGCTTACGACGAAATAAGCGAAACTTACGCGGCGCAGATTAACGATCCCGAATTCTGGACGGAGGATTTAACGAGCTTCACGACTTCGGCTCTTCAGTTCTGCTCGGCTCAGTGGGATTTCGAAAACGTCTGGAAAGTAAGCGATCCCGATCCTATTACCCACGTGCTTAAGGCTCCTTACGTAAGCCTTATACACACTCTTCCTGCGGCAGACGCGGAATAAGCAAAAATTAAATTCGGCGGCGGACGATTAGTCCGCCGCTTGATTTTTTACCGCAATTTCACGCGGCGGCAAATATGACCC
>CAMWHW010000061.1 GCA_947174175.1 uncultured Clostridia bacterium
GCCCGAGGTATGCGGATGGGCGTTTTGGTCGGAAGGCTCGCCGTGAGTTGCCCAGCGCGTATGCCCGATTGCTACGCCGCCCGAAAGCGCCGCCGCGCCATCTTCCAGACCGCTCACCCTGCCGCCGCGCTTGACGGTTGCAATTGCCCCGCCGCTCAGAACGGACAGCCCCGCCGAGTCGTAACCGCGGTATTCCAGCCGCTTCAACCCTTCCAGCACTTCCGCAACCGCGTTGCCGCGCTTTTTAGCCACCCCGATAATTCCGCACATACCTATTCCCCCTCGCCCGATAAAAGGGCGTTTTCAAGCTCTCTGCATATCCGCCCGCACTCTTCCTGTTCGGGCGCTTCCACCGTTATTCTTACGACCTCTTCCGTACCCGACGGACGCACTATCAGCCGCCCGCGCGCACCGAGCTCCTTTTCCGCGCGCTCAACCGCCGCAACCGCCGCAGCACTTTTTACCGCGGCAACTTTATCCCGAACGCGCACATTCACCGTCAGCTGCGGCTTTTTGTAAAAGCCCTGCAACAGCTCGGGAAGAGTCTTGCCGCGCTCTACCATAGCTTCCATAATCATAATGGCCGTCACCAGTCCGTCGCCCGTGTTTTCAAGCTTGCCGAATATGACGTGTCCAGACTGCTCGCCGCCCAGCACCGCGCCGCTTTCGCACATCTTCGCGTAGACGAAGCTGTCGCCCACGGCGCACTCCTCAACGGCAATTCCCTCGGCGGCAAGACTCTCTTTAAGTCCGCCGTTGCTCATCACCGTTGCCACGATTCTGTCGCCCAGCAGTTCGCCCTTTTCCTTCAAAAACTTAGCGGCGATATATAAAATTCCGTCGCCGTCGACAATTTTCCCGCGTTCATCCACGCATATGCAGCGGTCTGCGTCGCCGTCGAAGGCAAAACCCACGTCCAGCGCGTTCTCCTTTACCGCCCTTGCAAGCGCCTGCGGAGAGGTTGAACCGCACCCGTCGTTGACGTTTATTCCGTTGGGGTTATCGCCGATTGCATAGACCGTTGCACCCAGCGCGTCGAACACGCTCCGCGCAATTTTATAGCCGCTGCCGTTGGCGCAGTCCAGCCCGACCTTAACGCCTTTATAGGAGCAGGTAGAAAGCGAAATAAGGTGCCCCGTATAGCGGTTTCGCCCTGCCACGTAGTCTACCGGCCGCCCGATTTTGTCACCCCTTGCAAACGGCACAGAAAAGGGTTCGCCGCCGATAAACAGCTTTCCGTCTATATAGTCCTCGATAAGATTCAAAACGCCGCGCTCCATTTTTTCGCCGCGCGAATTTATAAGCTTTATTCCGTTGTCGCCGAACGCGTTATGGCTTGCCGAAATCATTACTCCGCAATCGAAACCTTCGCACCGCGTTACGAACGATACGGAAGGGGTTGTGGTGACGTGCATTATGTAGGCGTCGCCGCCCGAAGCGGTAACACCCGCGGCAAGCGCGTATTCCAGAGTATAGGAGGAAAGGCGAGTATCCTTGCCGATAACCACGCGGCATCTGCCGCCCTTTGCGGTGTAATACCAACCGAGGAATCTGCCCACTTTAAACGCATGCACGCTGGTTATACTATCGCCCGCGCAACCGCGAAAACCGTCCGTCCCGAAGTATTTACCCGTCATACCACCTCCCACGCATATGCAAAAAACCGCATTTACCCCCATAATATGCGGGGCGCAACATAAAAGTTACGGCGCATATGCGTTCAAGCCGATATGCGTTTGAACGCAACGAAAAAGGGCTTTCCCCGTTTTCGGGAAAAGCCCTTTTAAATGTTTTGAATTTTAGTTTTACGGAACAATAAACTCGATGGAAATCAAACGCGTATTTCCGCTGTCTCTACCTATAATATACTCCGTACCCCCATTCAGTTCGTACGTAATAACACCGTCGGTAGCAGATACTTTTTCAGTTACGTTTCCGGACTGTATTCTTACCGTACTGCTGTTGCTTCCGCTCACGTCCAGTTTCAAAACCAACTTGACGCCGTCGGGCAAGTTTGCCGCAGTGGTAAACGTAATTTTTGTTGCCGACTCTACTTTTAAATTATTTTTGTCCAAACCTATGGTGCTGCCCGGCTTTGCAATGTTAATCTTATTATCGGCTAACAAGTCTTTAAGCGCGGCGTCAGTTATCGTTACGTCATACGATTCACCGCTAACGCCGGCAAAGCTTTCCAATACGGTAACAGTTTGACCGGACTGACTTCCGCCCGCACTTACCGTTATGGTAACGCTGTCGCTCTTGCCACCCGCCGTTGCGGTAATGGTTACCGTGCCGGCGGCTTTTGCGGTTACCACGCCGTTTGCAACGGTTGCTATACTGCTGTCGGAAGTAGTCCACGAAACCGTTTTGTCGGTTGCGTTATCCGGCGAAACCGCAGCGCTTAACGTGGCCGTTCCGCCCACCGTCATAGTAGCGGGCGCGCCCGATATCGTAACGCCTGATACGGCAACGTCGTCGGGACCGGGAGTCGGTGTTACGGGTCCTCCGCCACCGCCGCCCGAAACGGTACCGCTGCCGCCGCTTATGGTCGGGCAGACGTAGGTTGCAAAGGTTGCGTGAACTTCCGAATCGGTATTGAGCGCGGGGCTGGAACCTTCAAGGCAGATGGTCTTGCCGGCGTGCTTGCCCGTTTCGTTATGCAGTCTTACGTAAACTATTTTAAGAGCCGCCGTAAGATTTTCGAAATAAATACTTGTCTTGGAAGAATCGTAACGCTCAACCGTACCGCTTGTATTTACTATAAAGTCGCCGAACTTTATGTCGGTACCCGAAACATCTTTCTGAGTTATTTCAACGCCCGTATAAATAAAGTCGACCGCCGAAACCTTATCGGGCACAACGGCGCTTGCATCTTCCGCCGCACTCGCACCGAGGTCGAGGTAAACGAAATAAGCACCGCCGGGGTCTTTTCCCGTTCCGCCGCCGTCGTTCTGTAATATCCAGTACTCGTATCTGCCGTCGTCTATTTCTTCCTGGGAGATATCGTACTCGAAATAGAAGAGCACGCGCGAAGGCAAGCCGCATTTTGCGATTTCCCTAACGACTATATCGCCGCCGCTCTGCGAATAATCGATAGCAAACGGATCTTCCTTAGTTGCAGACGTTCTGTGTCCCTGTATAAGAGTGAAACCGTCGCCCGCGTTTTCGGAATACATTACGAGCCTTATTTTACCGACTATGGAAGGCTTGAACCAGATACCGTTGTTGGGCAGAACAACGCCGCTTTTAAAATTATAAAACTGTACGGGCGACGCTGATTTAACCGTAACTTTATCCAGCTTGTCGTCTGCGCTTACCGTTCCGGTTACGACCTTAATCTTTTCGATATCCTTAGGGGTAATAAACTGACCTTCGAGACCGTTTATATCCTCGCCGCTAATCGCCTTATCGATTTCGCCCTTTTCAACGGAAATGGGCTCACCCTCCTGTACGGTGAACTTTTCTGCGCCGATTGCCGCATTCAGTAAAGTACCTATATCCATTAAATCTTTCGCGGAGGTGTAATTAGATTGACTGTTTCCTATTTTTCCGATACTCAGAATAGCGCTGATTTCGTCCGAGGTATAACCCCAGGCCTTTAAACGCTTATCTGCTCCCGGTGCGAAATAATTCAGATATACGTCTCCGCTGCTGTTGGTGAAGTATCCGTAATTCGGACTGGTATCGTCGGTGCAAATAGTGTAGCCTTGATTGCCAAGCCACCAATAGTCCTTTAAATAATAACCCTTAGTTTCGTCATAAACCACCCCGTCTTTGTTGAGCGGTGTAAAATTACTATCCCACGAATGGAGCTTTCCGTAATAGAACTCGGAATCGGCGTCATACCTGAAATGCCCGTTATCATCCATAAACTCGTACGAATTGCCGTCTTCCGCAATGTACTTGCCGTCTACTTTCAAGTATGATTTTCCGTTACGAACGTCCAGTTCACCGTAAACGGTTTGCCAATCGCTGGCTTTATATTTTCCGTAATAAACGTCTTCGGAAGCCATCGCATAGCCGTTGTCATCGATGAATCTTACCGTCCCGTAGAAATTACCGTCGTCAACGTGGAAGTTGCCGTCCAAAGTATTCCAGTAGAACTTGTCGCCGCGTTTAATAACGTATGCGTATTCGGTAGAATAACTTCCCACAAGTTTGCCGTAATGCTTGCTTGCGTCCGCCATAGCGTAGCCGTCCGCGTCAACAAGGTAAACGGTGTGCATCAAGCCGGAGTCGGTTACCACGTAAGCGTGGTTTGCATCGTAGAAATAACCGTTCGCGTCTATATAACCTTTCTGTCCGTTATAGGTGCCGTAGTAGTCCGTATCGTTATATTTAACGTTGCCGTTTGCGTCGATATTGGTTGCGGGCACGAGGAAGTTGTTTCCGTCAGACATATACCAGCCGCTGTAACCGGAAGTCTTTCCGTTCGCACCGAGATAGCAATAAACGGAATTGCCGTTTATAGTGATTACGCCGTAATATCTGCCGTCCGCGTCCTGCGCATATCCGCCTACAATCTTGGATATAGGCATATTGAACGCTGGATCCGACGCAATATATAAGCCGTTTGCGTCTTTGACGTACGCGCCGTCGACGAAATTGCCGCTGGCGTCGAAGTAAACTCCCGCCGCGTACATTGCGTATCCGTCCGCGTCTATCAAAGGTATCGGTTTATCCCAACCGGCAACTGGCGCAACGTAATAGCGGCAGCCATCGCCCGTCATCAGATAATTGTTTTTAAGTACGCCATACACGTACAGTCCGCTCTTACCGGGGTCGTATCTGTAATAAGCGTTTCCGTCCGCGTCAAACGCAACGTTCTGGTTGGGCCATTCCGTTCCCACGTCGTACACGATATATGGGAAGTCGGGGAAACTATCCGAGTCTACGGCGTACATGCCGTTATCGTCCACTTCGTATCCGTTGACACCTATAAGGTTGCCGTTTGCGGCATAAAGATTGCCGTTTTCGTCTATGGCGTTGCCCTTATAGTCGGTCATGGTAAAGCCAAGGCCGTAGGTATTGCCCATCCAGCTTATCTGTCCGTGGGGCGACCATTGGTTATTGGAAGACGAACCCGCATATACCTGCACGCCTACGTTCGAGTACGACTGCGAAATTCTTATCGAACCGAAGCCCTCCACCTGACCGTTGGTTGCCGGCAACAAATCTCTTATACCCTGAGGGAGAGCGGCAAATTCCGTTTCGGTCAGCGCCCTCATATTCGAAGTATTGTATACGTCGCTGCCTATATAAGTCGTGTTGGTCTTATAGAACCAGCGGGGAATAACTTTATTCGTGCTGGGGTTAGTGCCGTCGGCGTACTCATAGCTGCCGTTTGTCACCTGCGTTATAGGGTCGCCGAATTTGACGGTTTTTGCATAGACCTTATTCTGGTTGCCAAGCAGATAACCGATATTATTGTTGGCAAGAATTTCTCTTGCGTCCGCCCCGCCGTAAGTAGAACTTGAAGCGTCGACGGTAAACGGCAATTTTTCAAGGGTGCCAAGCGTGATACTTTCCTTACTGCTGTCGCCGAGGTTGGGCAGTCTCCATGCAGGTGTAGCCGATTTTTTGTTAGCTTCTATTTTTACGAGACGGTCGTACATTCCGTCAACGTCGAAGCTCGAACCGAACTGGTTACCGCTGCCGCCCGAACCTGCGATATGTCCGCCGCCGGTTACGGAAGATTCAACGCCCTGACCCAGCTCGCCGAGAATACTGTTGAAAGTCGAATACTGCGTATTCTGGTCGACTATCCGCAGATAGGTTTGCTTATCGTCAGTAGCGCGCACGCCTATCGACTGGCACAAGCCTTCAACGTGACCGACCGCAAGGCCGACGACCTTATTGCCGTCCGCGCTGTACTTAGTGCTTGCCTTACCGCCGACGAGCAAAATAGGGTTATCCAGAATAAAGTTGCGGATCTGGCAATCGGTGCCTTCCGTATTGCCGAACAGACCCACGGCGTTGGAGAACACGTAGGACTCCGACGCCTCTATGGGATACATTTCCTTGGTAAGCAGGGACTTATCCGTAGTGACTCTTAAATTCTTTATGGTTTTGCCCTTGCCGTTGAAATTGCTTATAAACGGATGCTCGTCGTTGCCGATAGGGGGCAGCCACAGCCCGCTCATATCTATTTCGTCAACGCTTTCCTTGATTTCGAAGAAATACTTTTCG
>CAMWHW010000062.1 GCA_947174175.1 uncultured Clostridia bacterium
ACGGACGAGTGCTCCTGCAAGTTATGACCTTCGCCGGGAATGTAAACGGTACCTTCCTGCTTGTTGGTCAGTCTTACCCTTGCAATCTTTCTTATAGCCGAGTTAGGCTTTTTAGGAGTCGTGGTCGTAACCGAAAGGCAAACGCCGCGCTTCTGGGGGCAGTTGTCCAAAATGGGCGACTTGCTCTTGAAAACCTGCTTTTCTCTGCCGTGCTTGATAAGCTGATTGATTGTGGGCATTACTTGTTCCTCCTTGTTTTACTCGACGCGGTTGAACGCGCCTGTGGAATATATTCTTGCTTTGCACCTACCCTTAAAATGCAAAGGAGAAAGCGTGTTTTCGCAACACATAAAGACCCACCGTAAACAGTGAGCAACGATAATTCTAACAAAAGCGGAATAATTTGTCAAACGATTTATATAAAATTTTTTATGCGCATATTTTAAAAAGATAAGCGGCGGCAATTTCTGCCGCCGCTTGTTATATTAATCGTTTTAATTCTTCGTGAAGTTGACGCTTGTATATTCTACTGTAAGTCCTCTGTTTGCAAACAGACACAAATACATATAATCGCCGTCAACCGAGGTTAAGTTAATATTCTCAAACGTCTTTTCAACCGTACCGAATTTTACAGTTACGGTATTGCCCGCCTTGGTCATTTCAAGGTCAACCTCGGTATCTTTCGCAATGTCGGTAGCGAGAGCAGTTCCGTTAACGACCGAGCCTCCATTGCGGCTGAAATTAGCGTAGTCTGCCGCATCCTTTTTGGTGAGAGCACCCGCCGTGATATAGTCTGTTTTGAGCGATGAATCGGACTTATTGATATAAATGTCGTCTCGCAACATGATACCGAACGCCGCCTGATTAATCGATACCGACGCATCGAACGCAGTAACTTTTGCGTGCGCAGTGATAGTGAAATCATCATCTTTGGATATCTGTTGGAATATAGCAGCTATACCGTCGCCGCCGCTTGCTATTTTACCCTTGCCTGCATATGCAACGGTAAATTTGCCAGAGGCAAACGTAGCCGTAAGGTTGCTTTCGCTGTATGAACCGCCAAGGTCGCCGAACGCCGTCTTATACCAGTCGCCTGTCAGGTTGTTATCGGCATTATTTGCGGGGTTAAAGCTTGAATAGCCGGTTTTAACGTAATTCTGATTGATTGCTCCGACGTATTCGTCAGCCTTTACGGGAGCTGAAATATTATCTTTTACTATGCCGGAAAGCGACGTGGTTTTGAGCGCGTTTGCAAGCTGATAAGCAACCATCTTTGCGCCGTATTTATTAATATGCGTTGCGTCTATGCTTTCAAAGTCGGGTAAAACGCTCGCGCCATACGGAGCATTTACTATGCCTCCCGCATATTTGCTTACGGAATGGAAGTAAGCCGCGTTATCACCTGCCGCTTCCCAAGTAGTCTTGGTCAAGGTAGTCAAATCTACTACCGTAGTCTGCGTTTCCTCACCAAGCTCCTTCAACGCTTCGGGATAATTTCCTTCGCTCGTAATGTGAATTTCATTACCGGAATATCCGTCGTTTTTGGAGTCGTATCTGACTATTGGCGTGCAGATGATGGGTGTTGCGCCTCTATGCTTTGCAAGCTTTATATAATTTTCATTGAGTATATACTTCCACGAATCGCCCTTGTCGGTTACGGGTTCGTTGATGTTGCCGTTGGGGTCACCGAAACGGTTAGGCTCCACTTTCTCGTCGTTGTGTCCGAAACCTATAATGAGGTAGTCGCCCTGACCAATCGAATTAACGAGCGTCTGATAATTCTGTTCGCCCATTAAGCTTACCGCGCTTCTGCCCGATATAGCGAGATTGACAACGTTTTCCGCCGTATAATTGAGGTACTCGTGAAGCTGAGTACCGTAGCCGTAACGGGGAAGGAATCTGTCGTTATCAAATTTCTGCGGTGACAGATTATAATCGCAAACCGTGGAATCGCCAACCACGTAGATCTTGCTTACGCCGTCGTCGGTAAAGCCATTATCCGTACCGTCCCACCCTTTTAAAGTCGTAGCTACGGGATTGTGATAATCGCAGGTATCGCACGTTACTTTATGTAAATTATAGGTATGCGTGTGCTCTTCTGGCGTAGGCGTAGGAGTGGGTGTCGGGGTAGGCGTAGGTGTCGGGGTGGGTGTCGGAGTAGGCGTAGGATTTCCCTGCTCAACAGTGCGCTCGTAGCCGCAGTCGTCACACTTGGTGTCCTTATCGTCTTCCCAGGTATGGTCCTTCTTTTCGTCGTGTTCGTCGGGATGGCAGGTCGCAACGTGATAGTGACCGCTGCCGTCCTCCGCCGCCGTCCACTTTTCCGCGTATGTATGGCTGTGTGCGCAACCCGCAAGCACGCCGCCCGCCATAACAAGCGAAACGAGTACGGGTAAAGTCTTTTTAATCTTCATAAATTCCCCCTTTTTTATTACATAATTATTATATTAATATTCTAGCAAAAGCCGCGAATTTTGTCAATAGCCAAATCAGTTAAGTATTACGTCCTTTAAGCTGTCGTACTTATCCAGAGCGGCGCGGCGCAGCGCGGTGGTATCGAACGCGCCCGAAAACGCGTCGTCCGAAATAGCCTTTGCCGTGAACACCGCCGAAACGGGGAAGCGCAGATTTTTCAGCTCGGTTAAAATTCTTCCGCTCTGGCGCGTGCCCATAAAGTCGCCGCCGCCCCTCAGCTTCAAATCGAACTCGGCTATTGCAAAGCCGTCCGTATTGTTTTTGAGTACCGCAAGCCTTTCCCTTGCCATGTCGGAATCGTTGTCCGAAAGCAGGAAGCAGTAGCTCTTCACACTCCCCCTGCCGACGCGCCCCCTCAGCTGATGCAGCTGCGAAAGCCCGAACCTGTCGGCGTTGTAAATGACCATAACGGTGGCGTCGGGAACGTCCACCCCCACCTCTATTACCGTGGTGGAAACCAGGCAGTCGTACTCCTTGTTTTTGAACGCCTCCATCACCTCGTCCTTTTTCTTGTCGTTCATCTTGCCGTGCAGAAGCCCGAAGCGCACCGTCGGCAAAGCCTTTTGCAAATCTTCCAAAAGCTCGGTGACGGACATCACCGTGCCCTCGTCGTCGCCCTCGATTTTGGGGCAGACGAAATAAGCCTGCCGCCCCCGTTTGGTTTCGCCGCCTATCCAGTTGAGCATATCCGCGTATCTGCTCTCTTTAATGATTGAAGTGGATATATCCTGCCTCAGACGCGGTTTTTCCTTTATGGTGGTGACGTCCAGGTCGCCGTAAAATACCAGCGAAAGCGTTCGGGGAATGGGCGTTGCGCTCATTACCAAACAGTCGCAGCCGTCGCCCTTTTCGGTGAGCGCCGACCTTTGCGCCACGCCGAAACGCTGCTGTTCGTCGCATACGACGAGTGAAAGATTTTTGAAAGCAACGTCCTTTTGCAGCACGGCGTGAGTGCCGCAGACGGCGTTCACCGTGCCGTCCTTCAAGCCCGCCTTAATCTCCCGCTTTTCCGCCGCGGAGGTCGACCCCGACAAAAAGCGCACGTTATATTCGGGCAGATATTTTTTAAGCTGTTCGGCGTTCTGGCGGGCAAGCACCTCGGTGGGCGCAAGCATAGCCGCCTGATATCCCGACTTTAACGCGGCGTATACCGCGGTGAGCGCAACCGCCGTCTTGCCGCAGCCTACGTCGCCCTGCAACAGTCTGTTCATAATTTTGGGCGAGCGGAAATCGGAAACAATTTCGCCGACGGCGCTCTTCTGTCCGTCGGTAAATTCAAAGGGGAAGCGGCTCAGAAACGCGTTGATATTTTCGTCGGTGACCGAGTATTTATTAAGCCTTGCAATCTCTCCGTCGCCCTTTATCACCTTGAACGCGGAGACCAGCAAAAAGTACTCCTCCACCGCAATTCTTTCGCTTGCCCCGTCAATATCCCCCTGCGAAAGTGGGTTATGCAACTTGTTATAGGCGTCTTTAAGGGGCGACAAGCCGTATTTGCGTTGAAGCGGCAAGGGAATTGCACTTACGATATTCAGGTTCTTTAAAGCCTGCCTTACCGCCGTGCGCACCGCTCCCTGCGTAAGCGTACCCGACAGCGGATAGACGGGAAGTATGCCTTGGAGATTGCGCACCTTATCGCACTTTTCGAAAGTGGGATTGACAAGCGACGCGCCCATTCCGTATTTGTTCTGCACCCTGCCGTAAAATAAAAATTCGCCCGTGGTAAGCTTGGTTGCGACATACGGCTGGTTGAACCATATCGCCTGAAACAGTCCGTCCCCCTGGCGGCACAGCGCCTTGACGTAGGGGCGGCGCGCGTAGCGGTTGTTTTCGACGTTTAAAACCTCGCACGCGATTAAAATTTTGGAGTTGTGGTAGGCTTCGAAAATGGAATTGGTGCGCGTCAAATCTAGGAAGTCGCGCGGATACAGCCGCACCAGATCTTCCTGCGAGAACACCCCCATTTTATTGAATTGCTTTTCACGCGCCTCGGACACGTACTTCAATTCCGTCAGTTTCATAGCCGTCTAAAAATATAGGGAAGCGTTGGGCTTCCCTTTTTGGTTTTCTATTCTTAAATTTATACCACTATCCCTCGGATTAGTTACAAGCAAGTCTTACTCTAAACTTACCATATAATAGTACACGGGCTGCCCACCATAGTGGAAATCAACGTCACAATCGGGGAACGCTTCGGACACCTTTGCCGCAAGCGCTTCCGCCGCCGCTTCGTCCACACCCTCGCCGTAGTAGAGCGTAATCATTTCGTGCTCTGCCGTCTTCATCTTTCTTATGAGGTCAAGCGTGGTGTCGTCGACGTTCGCACCCTTAGCCAGAATCTTTTTGGAGTTAAGACCTATTATGTCGCCCTCTTTAAGCTTGAAGCCGTTCATGGTGGTATTGCGCACCGCGTAGGTGACCTGACCCGCCGCAACGTTGTCGATTGCGTGCGTCATATTGGTCTTGTTTTCGGGAACGCCCGCCTCGGGGTTGAACACCAGCGCCGCCGCAAAGCCCTGCGGAACGTTCTTGGTGGGAATAACGTGAATGGTGCGGTTGTTGACAAGTCCCTTTGCCTGCTCCGCCGCAAGAATAATGTTGGAGTTGTTGGGGAACACGAAAACGTTTGCCGCGTTTATCTTCTGCACCGCGTCCGCAATGTCCTGCGCGGAGGGGTTCATGGTCTGACCGCCCTCTATAACTCTGTCGACCATAAGATCCTTGAAAATTTCGGCAAGTCCCTCGCCCGCACAGATTGCAAGCATGCCCATAGCCTTCTTTTCGGCTTCGAGCTTCTTTTTGAGCTGGCGGTTCTCTTCCAGCATGTTTTCGATTTTAAGTCTGTCAAGCTCGCCCAGTTCAAGCGCGTAGGTAAGCGCGACGCCCGGCGTGTTGGTGTGCACGTGCACCTTGATAAATTCCAGATCGCCTATGCAGATGACCGAATCGCCGATGCTCATAAGCTTTTCCTTTAACTTATCAATATCGGCAAGCGTGGTCTGCTGCTTTAAATTTATAACGAAAAACTCGGTGCAGTAAGCGAATTCGATATCGCCCAGGTCGAGATTTATAATGTCGGAGTTGTCGTCAAAGTCGGGCTCCTTTTCCTTTACCTGAATTTCGGTGGGAATGTCGGTGCCGATGTCCTCGCCCGAAATCGCCGCAAGGAAGCCGCGCATTATGGTCATAAGTCCCATACCGCCGCTGTCGACGACGCCCGCTTTTTTAAGAACGGGCAGAAGCTCGGGGGTCTGCGCAAGCGCCTCGTCGCCGACGGCGATTAACGCCTTTAAAAAGTCTACGAAGTCCTTATTCTTGGAAGCGAGTTTTGAAGCCGACTCGCTCATCAGTCTTATAACCGTTAAAATGGTGCCTTCCTTGGGAATGGAAACGGCGGAATACGCAACCTTGGTACCCGCTTCCAGAGCCTTGGCAAAGGTCTTTGTATCGAAAGTCTGGTTACTGTCCTTGATTACCGAGCAGATTCCCCTGAAAATCTGGGAGGAAATTACGCCCGAGTTGCCCCTTGCACCGCGCAGCGCGCCCTTGGAAACGGCGTCGCAGATTTCCTGAAAGCGGTTGGAAGAACACGCGTTCATCTCCTTTACCGCCGACTGCAAGGTTAGCGACATATTCGTACCCGTGTCACCGTCGGGTACGGGGAAAACGTTAAGGGCGTCGATTTTAGCCCTGTTTATTTCAAGCATTCT
>CAMWHW010000063.1 GCA_947174175.1 uncultured Clostridia bacterium
CGCGGTAGAGGAACTGCTCGGCCGCTATAAAAACACAGTGCTTTCGGGCGCGAGTAGATTTTTTCTTATAGGCGGCGACACCGAAGATCTGGTGCAGGAGGGTATGTGCGGACTGTATTCCGCAATAACCTGCTTCGAGGGCGACTGCGGTTTTAAAAATTACGCTTACGCGTGCATAAAGAACCGCATACGCGACGCGGTTAAAAAATCGGGTAACAACAAAAATTGCGCGCTCAACCGTTTTCTGCCACTGTTGGAGGACGGCGACGGAATGACGGCTGCGGAATTCAGTCCCGAGGAAGCGCTTATAGGCAGCGAAACGGTAAACGAATTTTTCGAGATTATGAAAAACTCGCTTTCGCCTATGGAATACAAGGCCATACGCATGTATATAGACGGCTTGCGCATTTCGGAAATTTCGGTTGCGCTTAACAGAACTTACAAACAGACGGACAACGCGTTGAGGCGCGCAAAGCATAAACTTCGGCGCGTGCTCAATAAATAAAAGGGGGCAATATGGCGTACCTCGCATTTTACCGCACCTTCCGCCCGACTACCTTCGACGAAGTGGTAAGGCAGGAACACATAGTTAAAATTTTAAAAAACCAGATAGAGACGGACAAAATAGGTCACGCCTATCTTTTCTGCGGTCCGCGCGGTACGGGCAAGACGACGCTTGCCAAAATTTTTGCAAAAGCGATAAACTGCGAACGCCCCGTAAACGGCTCGCCCTGCGGCGAATGCGCAACCTGCAAAGCGCTTGCAAGCGGCGCCGCGCTGGATATTTCGGAAATAGACGCAGCTTCCAACAACGGCGTGGACGAGATGCGCGACATCCGCGAAAAGGTGCAGTATCCGCCCGTCAACGGCAGATTCAAAGTGTATATAATCGACGAAGTGCATATGCTTACGCAGTCGGCGTTTAACGCGGTTTTAAAGACGCTGGAAGAGCCGCCCGCACACGCGGTGTTCATACTTGCGACCACCGAGCCGCAGAAAATTCCCGCAACCATACTTTCGCGCTGTATGCGCTTCGACTTCAAACTCATTCCCCAGTCAGACCTGGAAGCGCTTATCAAAAGCGTTTTCGACAGGACGGGTAAACAGTACGAGGACGAGGCGGTTGCGGCGATTGCGCGCGCGGGCAACGGAAGCGCCAGGGACAGTCTTTCCATTGCGGATATGTGCGCTTCGTATTCTCTCGGCAAGCTGACCTACGACGACGTAAACCAGGTACTGGGTAAGGCTGATTTCTTTGCCGTTGCGGACGTGGTTTCGGCTATAATTGCGCAGAACGGCGGCGAAACGTTGAACGCGGCTGAAAGCGTGCTCTCCACGGGCAAGGGCGTGGGCGTGTTGCTTCGCGACCTTTTAAGCTTTATGAACAATCTTGCGGTGGTAAAGATGTGCCGCAACGCCGAAGGGATAGTAAATCTCCCCAAGGATAAATACGATAAATTGCAGGAAATAGCTTTGCGCGCGGACGATCACGCGATACTGCGCACGACCGAAATTTTAACGCAGGCGGAGGGCGATATGCGCTTTGCCGTCGACGGCAGAATAACGTTGGAAGCGGCGCTCATCAAGGCGGCAATGCCTCGGGTCGATTACGACATAGAGGCGCTGCTTGCAAGAATGGAAAAGCTGGAAAGGGCGGTTGCCGAGGGCATAAAGGTTGAAGTGAAAACAAAAGCCGCGCCCGTTGCGGAAACGCCGGTTGCGGAAACCAAGCCCAAGCTTACCGTCGTGGAGGACGACGATAATTCGCCGTTTGCAGAAGCGCCTCAGCAAGCGCAACCCGCGCAACCTATGCAGCCCGAGCAGTCGCAAAGCACGCTGTTCGAGCACGCGCCCGTAACCCCGCCCGCGCACGTCGGTTCGCTTTCGGACGCGGATAAAGCGACGCTGTTCGGCAGGTTTATAAGGCTGTTCCGCACCACGCGGCGCAACGCTGTTTTATTCACTTTGTGCATGGATCTGGAAAGCTCGTTCGAAGGGGATACCTTCGTATTGACTACTACTGCGGAGGCGGTTTACAAATCGCTCAACCGCGAGGACAACAGACAGAGCATTGCCGAAGCGCTGGAATCTCTCGGCGTGTTCTCGTACGATATCCGCTTGAAGCCCAAGGGTGAGGATAAGTACGAAAAGGCAATAGGCGAACTCCGTGAAAATTTCAAAGGCACGGATATAACCATCAAGTAAATTAAGAATAAGGAGTTTTATTATGGCAGGATTCAGAGGCGGCAACGGCGGAATGCAGAACGTTATGAAGCAGGCTCAGAAAATTCAGGAGCAGATGCAGCAGGCGGAAGCGGAACTTGAAGAGATGGAAGTCCTCGGCTTTTCCGGCGGCGGCGAAGAGGGCGACGAAACGGTAGTCGTCTATATGAACGGCAAAAAGGTAATAAACGGTATAGAGTTCGGCAGTAAAATTTCCGAAATGGTCGACCTTTCCGACGAGGACGACGTTGAAATGCTGGAAGACCTTATAATGGCTGCCATAAACGACGGCTATAAAAAGGCGGACGAGGAATACCAGAAAAAGATGGGCCCCCTCGGCAATATGGGCGGACTTAACGGACTGTTATAATGGATACTTTTATCGAGCCTATCGGAAAGCTGATAAACCAGTTTTCCAAACTGCCCGGCGTTGGCAAAAAGACGGCGCAGAGATACGCCTACAAAATAATCGATATGTCGCCCGAGGAAGCGAAACAGTTTGCCGAAAGTATAATGGAATGTAAGTCCAAAGTGCGCTACTGTTCGGTGTGCGGAAACTTCTCCGAGGAGGAGGTCTGTGACGTCTGCAAAAAGCGCGACAAGTCGGTTATCTGCGTGGTAAAGGAGCCCAAGGACGTCATCGCTCTGGAAAAGCTCAGGGAATATAAAGGCGTTTACCACGTTCTGCACGGCGTAATTTCGCCCATGGACGGAGTGGGCCCCAACGACATACGCATCAAGGAGCTTTTAGAAAGGCTGAGCGGCGTAACCGAAGTAATAATCGCCACCAATCCCGACGTGGAGGGCGACGCTACGGCAATGTATATTTCCAAGCTTTTAAAGCCGCTGGACGTAAAGGTTACGCGCCTTGCCCACGGCATACCCATAGGCGGCGAAATAGAGTATACCGACGAGGTTACTCTTTCCCGCGCGTTTGTTGAAAGAAAAGAAATTTAAGGATATTTATTAATGAAAATTTCCGTGCTCGGTTGCGGCAGGTGGGGTTCGTTCATCGCCTGGTATCACGCCACCGTACTCAAAAACAACGTAATACTATACGGTGAAGACGGCAGAGAGTCCTACGATATTTTAAAGGCGGAGGGCAAAAACGAATACGTCGTGCTGGACAAGAGCATAACGTTGACTTCCGACCTTGCATACGCGTTGAAGGAAAGCGACGTCATAATCATTTCCATCAGTTCCCAGGCGTTGCGCGAGTTTATGCAAAAGGTCATAAAGCACCCAGTTACCGACAAGATTTTCGTGCTGTGTATGAAGGGTATAGAGGAAACGACGGGCAAGCGCCTTTCCGAAGTTATGACCGACAGCGGAATCAAGAGCGATAAAATTGCGGTGTGGGTAGGACCCGGACACATTCAGTCGTTCACGGCGGGCGTGCCCAACTGCATGATAATAGACAGCACCAACGACGAACTGAAAAAATATCTTGCCGAAAATTTTAAGTCCAATTTAATCCGCTTCTACTACGGCGACGACCTTCTGGGCACCGAAGTCGGGGCGGCGGCTAAAAACGTTCTGGGCATTGCCGCTGGCGTGCTGGACGGAAGCGGCTACGTAAGTTTAAAGGGACCCTTGATGGCAAGGGGCGCGTTCGAGGTTGCAAAACTCATAAAAGCCATGGGTGGCAACCCTATGTCCGCGTACGGGCTGGCGCATCTGGGCGATTATGAAACGACGCTGTTTTCGCCCTATTCCCACAACCGCACGTACGGTGAAATGATGGCAAAGGGTCAGCATTTCGGCAAACTTGCCGAGGGCGTTATGACGGCAAAGGCAATGAAGGAGCTGGGCGATAAATATAACATAGAACTGCCAATAACCAATGCCGTTTACGAGGGGTGTTTCGAATCGGACGAGTTCGGTAAGGGCGAGCACGACTGTCTGCATGTCATATTAAAGCTGTTCGACCGCAGCATCAAAAACGAATTTTCATTTTAATTTACGACAATACAACGGATAAATTCCGCAAAAAAATAGAGGTAGAATTTTGTTAAGAGAAGATTTGAGAAACGTGGCGATAATAGCGCACGTAGACCACGGCAAGACGACGCTTGTCGACGCAATGTTAAAGCAGAGCCACACCTTCCGCGACAACCAGGCGGTTGAAGAGAGGGTTATGGACTCGGGAGATATCGAAAGAGAGAGGGGCATAACCATTCTTGCAAAGAACACGTCCCTGCACTATAACGGCGTAAAGATTAACGTCGTGGACACCCCGGGGCACGCCGACTTTTCGGGCGAGGTGGAGCGCGTAATGATGATGGTTAACGGCGTTCTGGTGCTCGTGGATGCGGCGGAAGGACCCATGCCGCAGACCCGTTTCGTTATGCAAAAGGCGCTTGAAATGGGTCACAGACTTATCATAGTCGTCAACAAAATCGACCGTCCCGACGCCCGTCTTAACGAGGTGCAGGATGAAATTCTGGAATTGTTGCTCGAACTCAACGCGTCCGACGACCAGCTTATGTCGCCCGTCGTATGGTGCTCGGGCAGGGACGGCACGGCAACCTTAGACTTGAATACGCCGGGCAAAGACTTAACGCCCCTTTTCCAAACCATTTTAGAGCACATTCAGCCCATGGAAGTGGATACGGAAGGCGAAACGCAGATTCTCTGTTCGTCCATCGACTATAACGATTACGTCGGCAGAATAGGCATAGGCAGAATCGAGCGCGGCGTTGCCAAGGCGGGACAAGCCGTCGTTTTAACCAACTACAACACCCCGCAGCTTAAAGTTTCGGGCAAGATAGTCAACCTCTATCAGATTGAGGGCTTGGCGCGCGAACCCGTCGAGGAGGCAAAGGCGGGCGATATCGTCTGCTTCTCGGGACTTGAAAAAATAAACATAGGCGACACGGTCTGCTCGCCGACCTGCCCCGAACCGCACAAGTTCGTAAAGATAACCGAACCCACGGTTGAAATGACTTTCTCGGTCAACGATTCGCCGTTTGCGGGCAAGGACGGCAAGTTCGTCACCACGCGCCATCTGCGCGACAGACTGTTCCGCGAGCTTCTGCGCGACGTCTCTTTAAAGGTTGAGGAAACCGACTCCGCGGATAGATACCGCGTGTGCGGCAGAGGCGAAATGCACCTTTCCATTTTAATCGAGGAAATGCGCCGCGACGGCTACGAATTCCAGGTATCCACGCCGCGCGTTATGTACAAGGAAATAGACGGCGTGCGCTGTGAGCCCGTCGAAAGACTGATAGTCGATGTTCCCGACGACGCCACGGGCGCAATCTTCCAGAGCATGGGCAACCGCAAGGGCGAGCTTCTGCACATGTCGGCAATCGGCACGCGCACGCGCCTTGAATTCTTAATTCCCGCGCGCGGACTGTTCGGCTACAAATCGGAATTCTTGACCTCGACCAAGGGCGAGGGTATAATGAGCAGCGTGTTCTTCGAATACCAGCCGTATAAGGGCGATTTAAGCCGCCGCAACACGGGTTCGCTCGTCGCGTTCGAAACGGGTGAAGCCGTAACCTACGGACTTTTCAACGCGCAGGGCAGGGGCGCTCTGTTTATCGGCGCGGGCACGCCCGTGTACGAGGGCATGGTCATCGGCGAAAGCCCCAAGAACGAGGACATAAACGTCAACGTCTGCAAGACCAAGCACCTCACGAATACCCGTTCGTCGGCATCTGACGACGCGTTAAGGCTTATCACTCCCAAGAAAATGAGCCTTGAAGAGTGCCTGGAATTTATCGGCGACGACGAGCTTCTGGAAATCACGCCCAAGAATATCCGTATCCGCAAGCGCATACTCGACAGCGAGCTGCGCGCGAAAGCCAACGCCAAAGCCAAAAAAGGTTTAGAGTAATGGCTACCGATTTATCCTATATCCAATTCGTGTGCGAACAGCTGCGCGGCGAGCAGGCAACTTACAAAAAAATGTTCGGCGAATATATGGTCTATATCGAAG